>NZ_JAPDHR010000025.1:0-8469 GCF_030063005.1 Dehalobacter sp. | reverse complement strand
ATGAAAAAGCCAGTTTTTCCAGTGTTTTCAAGGGTTTCCAGTATTCTTTTCGAACCCTTTCTGAGCCTTCTTAAACCATGCAGAGGCCTGACGCCGGACGGTGTGCTTTGGGTTGTTCTACGCTTAACCTTTTGTAACACCTTTACTCGCATCAACAGCATTATCAACTCTACCCGTCGACTTAACAACATCGACAACTCCGTCAGCTTTGTTTAATAACTTGCCAACTTTGACAACATACGAACCCGGAACAAAAGGTAAGAATGCCGCTCCTATATCCCAAGCTAAATATCCTGCATTAGCCCAGCTTGAATCATTCCAAAATTCTGTTGCACTCCACCCAATACTGGCAATATCTAACGCTGTTTCAAACCAAGAACCGGACGGATCAACAAAATTGACAGGATCTCCACCTGTATAGCTATATCTGTTAAGACTGATCAGATAGTCCTTCGTCAAAAACCTGCCGATTCCTGCTTCGTAGTACCTGGAGTTGAGATAATACAATCCGGTTTCTTTATCGAACCTGTAGCCTGCATAAGTGTAAGCATGGTTGAAGGCTGAGTCGGCAGAAATAGTTACTGCCTGGCCGCTGCCATCCTTCACACTTAATATATTCCCATAAGGATCGTAATCATATTCCCGGAAGACATTTCCGTTGCCGTCCGTTACGGCAATTACGTCTCCGTGAGCGTTGTAATGGTAATAATACCAGGTGTTGGAGCCGGGATTGGTGATGTTGTAGTTCATGCTTACTGCCAGCGGTTTGCCGTTGGGTGATTTGACGTATAGCGCATGCAGGATGTTGTTGGCATCTCCGCTCTTAGTCTCGTACAAAACCCCGCCGTTCCCATAGTGGTAAGTGATGGTGCTGCCGCCGGTTGTTTTTGTAAGTCTTTGACCTTGGGAATCGTACGTGTAAGTTGCTATAGTCTGATTACTGCCATCTTTGACCTCTATCAGCCTGTTGGCTTTGTCATAAACGTAATTATACGTTACCCCCTTGACGACAGCACTGGTCAGGTTGCCGCTGTTGTCATAGACAAAGCCGGAAGTGGTGATCTGGTTGTCGTCGTTGTAACTGAACGTCTGATTCTGGATGGTTCCACTGATTAACAGATCCATGTTCAGAATATTGCCCCTCGAATCATAGGAGTAGTCGAAGGTGTAGTTATTGCTGTCATAAGTGATTTGGGCTTGGGTCAAACGGTTCAATTCTTCGCTGCCATTATTATAGGTGTAAGCCGCACTCGGGCTTCCCGCACCCTGACCGGTTATAGCCGTTATCCTGCCGTCGCTGTCGTAGGTGTAAAGGCTTGACCATTTAGTGGAGACAGTGGTCGTTGTGTTGTTTCCGTTAATGCTTTTGCTAATATTATTGGTCTTGCTTTCGATGACCTGACCGGCATCGTTGTACTTTAATTCATCACTGGTATTATTCGGATTTATGATAGAAGAGAAGCGACCGCTTTCATCGAAGTATAGACTGAACTGTTTACCTGCGGCTGTAATGGTTTTGACAAGATTGTTGCTTAGATACGTGAACAGGTAAGTTATTGGATTTGATGTTTGCTGTTTAACCGTCAGATCAAACCCGTTCAGCTGGTCCGTTGGGGAATACATGTCCTGTCCCGTAGGCTGGCTGATTTTGGAGACCTCAGTACCGCTTCCGTCTTTTTCGGTGTAGGTGCTGAGCCTGTCCATACCGTCATAAGTGTAGCTGAATTCCCCGATCTTGGTATCGCTGTTGTTTAACAGTTCTTCCTTGGTTACCTGGCCTTCCAGGTTGTAATCGAATTTGTATTTGGGGCCGTTCAGGATCTTCAGGAAGTCCAGGCCGAAGTATTTATACCCAAGGGTAACGCTGGGGTTATTTACGCTGTCTCCGGGATTAACCTTACCTGTCAGCCTGCCGGATTCGTCATAGAGGTATTCGGTGATTTTGTCATTGGCCGATTGGCTCAAGTTGGGTTTGGCAATCTCTTTGACCATATTGCCGTATTCGTCATACTCGAACGAATTCTTGTAGACCGTTGTTGTCCCGTTCTCCTTGATCTCTACGTCCGTGACATTGCCGTTGCTGTCCTGGGTATAAGTCGCCGTATTTCCGGCGTTGTCCGTAACCGTCCGCAGGTTTTCCTGTCCGTCGTAGGAAAATTGGGTAACTTCACCCGTAGGGGTCGTGACCTGGGTTGCTTGACCGTAGCTGTCGTTGACATAGTTTATTTCCTTACCAAGCTGGTTGATGGCTTTGGTAACATAATTGTTGTTTGCGTCATATTCGTTTCGAGTAGTTTGGACACCGTTACTAAAACGAATATTATCAAAATAAACTTTACCGGAAGCATTCTTCATTTCCAGCCTAACCTTGAAGAAGCCATTCTGAGTAGTCTGGGTAGACTTAACTACATAGACGTACTTGGTCCAGCCGCTGTCTTTGGTAATTAGTTTGGTGGCAAAGTCGTTAAGGGAAGTACCTGATTCATCGTAATAGTAGATATGCACCCAGGCACCGCCATCGGTCCCCAGATTATCGAAGTCGGTCTTTAAGAGACCGCTTAAGCTATAGGACTGGCCCTTTCTCACCGGGATGACGGTCTGGGACTCTACATAGGAAGTTCCTGTAGTAGTGGAACGCTGGATCTTCAAGCTTTTGGTCCCGGAATATTTGTCTTCCGTGGTAATACTGGAATTGCCATCGGAGGCGGTCCATTTGGTCATGTCCCGTTCGAAGGAGGAATTTTCTAAAGAGTTATAGTCTCTGGCCTGGGAACTTTTTTCAAACTGGATGTTATCGAAGTAACCGTCAAAGCCGGTATAGGCAATGGCCATGACTTTGGCATAGACGGCATTGGTTGGAGGGGTAAGGGACATGCTGTAGCGTTTCCAGTCCTGAGTCTGGTTAATAACAAAACAGCGATCCTGTGCTATTTCGGTATAGCTGGTGTCAAACCAGTAAACATGGAGACGGACGCCATCAGTTCCTGAACCATTGACTTTAATATCTCCGCTCACAATAAAGTCGTCTACTCCCGTAAGCGCGATATAATCCGTCCACTGGTAAGCACTTGCATCCGTTCCAGGATTAATATGCAGGACATTACTGCCGCCATATGGCGCTGTGGGGTCATATTCAGCCTGGCTGACCCTGCCGGTCGGACTGGATTTGCTCCAGCCAGTCGGCTGGTAGACCGCTCTTAAGCTCTGGTCGAAGTTAAGTTTGTACGTGGTGCTGCTGTCAGTGCCGGTGGGCTTCATCAGATTATATGAATCCTGGATCGCCGTATCCGTTCTGGCGATATTGGAAATTCTTAAGTCGTCAATTAGTCCGTCGAGATAGCGAATATCCGTACTCGACTGCCTGCCGACCATCGGAGTCTGAGACAAGCTGATATTTAAAGCACTGGGGGTAAGCTGATGGTAATCATAGCACCCTCCTCTTTGCTACTATATTCAAATGCCAAACAATAAGGAACGTTTTCAATTCTTATTTGATTATAAGCATCCGGCCAGCGTATTGATCGCTGACCGGATGAAAAACAGAATTTGATTTAATGACGCTGAAATGAAGCTTTCCCCCAGCGTGTTTTTGTTATTAGGGCAGAAGCGGTACAAATTCACCCGCTCTGAAGGTATTCGCCGGGCTCAATTCCCCACTGGCCAGCCGAAAAGCCGACCAAATATAGATTCCATCCGTGACATTGGTTAGTGTAACCTCATACCTATTCAAGACTGTTGCATTAAGATTCAAACTAGCAAATTCTATTACATTGCCTGGCCCAATGGTCAGTAGCGTTGGTGTCCCAAGTGCCGAGATCCCCGTGCCTGAAGAAAAATCAAAGACTGTAAGCGTCACACTGACAGTAGCTGTTCTATTGTTCAAAACCTCGACGTAAAAATCGTCATTATTATTCGGATTATCCCGTTGAGCAATACCGGTGGTCAAATCCTGACTGAAACTTTGTTTCAATATTTGAAATACTTCGGTTTTAATCTCTTCTAAACCAAAGGTCGGGCTATAAATAGCCGTGTAGATGCCTTCGACCAGGGTACCGATACTAAAGACTTCGGTCTTGATCTCCGCCAACCCAAACGTCGGGCTATAGACTGCTGTATAGATTGCTTCGATAAATGTGCTCCCGGACAAATTTTCTACTGTCGTGAAAATGGCTTCAACCAAGGTTCCAATTGAAAATACTTCGGTCTTAATCTCGGCTAACCCAAATGTTGGACTGAACACTGCTCCCTCTATGGCTGCTACTTCGGATTTGATCTCACCTAATGGACCTGATACATCCCTTTGCTTTGCATATAATTATAAATAGATTCGCCATGCTGCTGCTCTTCCGTCTGGATATGATTTAATACTCTGCGGATGTTGGTATCTCTGAATTCAAAAATGGCCGTATTGTACGTCGAAGCAATATGTTTTTCCGTTGAAAGCATATCCTGACAAAGATCGGCATCCTGCTGATTGACCATTCCGGCCTGTCCCATACCGGACGTCATAAATTGGGGCTGTTGCTGCTGTTGACCCTGTTGGATATTCGGAATTCCGCCGCTTAAAATCTGGTTAAGGCTTGTCAGATGCTCCTGCTCTTTTTGTGCCAGACTCTGAAACAACTGTTGAAGCTGCAGATCCTGGGTCTGACCGGCATAGTTATTGTACTTCTTAATACACAGTTCTTCATGGCTCTTGGAATCTTCCAATAAAGATCTTTCTTTACTTGTAAGCTGCATCATGTAACCCTCCAACATTTTTGATGATCTATGATCTTGCTGAAATTGTCCCTAAAGATACGAAAAGGACAGAGGGAACCGCAAAACTACTACTTTGTAGTGTTAGCGATACCCTCTTTCATTTTTTAGTGAACCGTATACATTCCTTTATTTTGCATATACCTGAAGATTTCTTCCCCCTGCCTTTGCTTTTCACTCTGTATACTATTCAGGTCCTGACGGAGGGAGGTATCCTGGATTTCAAAAATTACTGTATTATAGGCCCCAGAGAGATATTTTTCTGTTGAGAGCATATCATGGCAAAGCATCGAATCTTTTTGACCCGTCATGCCCTGAGGCTGGCCTGATATTCCGGAAGTTTGGCTCAAACTTTGATCAATTTTTTGGACATGCTGCTGTTCATGCTGCGCCATGTTCTGAAAGAGTTGTTTGAGTTGTGGATCTTGAGCTTGATTGGCAAATTCACTGCATTTTTGAGCAAACATTTGCTCGTGGCTTTTCAGGTCTTCTAAAAGCATTTTTTCTTTCTGGCTTAATTGCATTTCATTTCCTCCTATTATCAATCTCCATTATATTTTGCTGAAAATCTATTGTTATTATGCAAAAAGTTAAAATTCAATTGTTCTTCTTTGTATAATCAATCAGAATATTGCAAGACTATAGATGGTAACGAACGATTAAAATCTGAATGAAGGGAGAAATACATTTGTTCAAACATGATAAGCAGCTGCTGAAAGATGTACGCGTCGACGGTCCTAACCCAAATTATGCGTCTTTAATGTTAGATCAGTTAGGCGGACCGCATGGTGAGCTCAAAGCAGCTTTACAGTATCTGTCTCAGAGTTATCGCATCAAAGATGAAAAGATTAAGGATCTTTTCATGGATATTGCTTCAGAAGAATTAAGTCATATGGAAATGGTCGCCCAGACAGTCAATCTATTAAACGGCCACACGCTTGAAGCCATGAATACTTCTGTTGGCACCGTGGAATCACATGTCATCGGCGGACTTGCCCCCATGTTAACCAATGCTTCAGGCTATCCCTGGACCGGAGCATATATCGAGTGTACCGGCGATCTCGCTGCGGATTTGCTGTCAGATATATCGGCTGAAACAAGGGCAAAAGTAGTTTATGAATATCTCTACCGGCAGATTAACGATAAAGGGGTAAGAGAAACGATTGACTTCCTTTTGAATAGGGAAGAAGCACATAATACACTTTTCCGGGAAGCATTCAATATGCTCCAGAATACAGGCTCACTCCAAGACTGGGGAGTTACTCAGGATTCCAAGGTATACTTTGATCTCTCAACACCTGGAAAGTACTTCAATGAACTTAAAGACCCCCAAGCGCCAAGATTCAATACTCCTGATCAACCCCACTAAATATAATAAAAACAACCCGGGATTTAATTCTCGGGTTGTTTGTGTTTCTCATGTCATTAATTCTATCGTTGTCTATCGTTGTCCTATTGTATATTAGAACTCAGGGCTTTTCCATTTTTTATACTTGGTCAATTCCTTGTCTAACTGGTTGAATATTAGCCCAAGAACAGCAGCATCATCGACTAGTCCCAGTGCAGCAATCCAATCAGGAACAAGATCAACAGGGGATACGAAATAGATAAGCCCGGCAATGACAGAAATTATGGCCGTTTTGGAGATCGTTCTGTAATCACCGTTTAACCAGTCTTTTAATAAAGAAAAGAGCAACTGAATTTTATCCCAGATATTCTGGATTACATCGCGGTTTTTATTGTTATCCGCTTTTTTCAGAGCTTCAGTAAGCAAATTTTCCGTCTTTACAGGGTTGTCCACATAGTCTTTAGCCTTGTTCTGCCAGCGCTCCATCTCCTGTGGCTCAACTATGATCTCTGCATCTTCGTATTGTTCAATTTCCTTAATATTATCAGCCATTTTTCTATCCTCCTGAATGCACCTTTACGACGAAAACTTTTGGCGAAGAGCAAAAATGACACTTGGTAAAACAGTGATGAAAATAATCGCAAAAATGATTAATGAAAAGTTCTGTTCGACTGTCGGAATGTTCCCAAAATAATATCCGCCCATCACAAAAAGTGAAATCCAGGCCAAAGCCCCACATATATTGTAGAGCATGAACTTCCACAGCCTCATGTTGCTGATCCCTCCGACAAATGGTGCAAATGTCCGGATAATTGGTAAAAACCGTGAAATAAAAATCGTTTTCCCGCCATGTTTTTCATAAAAACTATGGGTTTGAATGAGATATTTCTTTTTAAAGAGTCTGTTGTCTTTCCAATTGAAGGCTTTCTGTCCAAAAAATCTTCCAATGAAATAATTCTGCGTATTTCCTGCGATTGCCGCAATAAGCAGTAGGATAAAAGCAAATTTAATATCCATCGCCCCTGTTGCTCCCAGAGCCCCGATGACAAAAAGCAAAGAATCCCCCGGCAGAAACGGTGTTACAACAAGTCCGGTTTCACAAAAAATGATTAAAAAGATAATCAGATACGCCCAGACACCGTACGTTTGGACCAACATATCCAGGTATTTGTCAATATGTAAGACAATATCAATCAAACTCGTAATAAATTCCATCAAATTCTCCTTCATTCAAACAAGCATTTTAAATAAACACGTTAGATTTTTGAATCATTTCCTTGCCTTTAATATAGTAATATAACCATGACAAAAGAACAAGAAACGGCTAATATTAAATCTTGATAATCAGATTACCAGCCTGCTCTTAAAATTGTCTTAGAATTCTATCAAAAATAAAAATAGGTAATAAATCCCAATATAATTAGCACAAATAAGCAGAACAAGCAATTTCGATATTATGATTGCCCTTAAACTGCTCAATCTTTATCGCGTCTTGGAGTATTTCACTCTGATTAGAGATATACTGTCCGACGATCTCTTCAACCTCGGGAAGTGCATTCAAATCTTTTAAATAAACCATAAAAGAATAAATCTGATTTAAACTGCTCCCTGCGGACTCCAGAGTATTCTTCAGGTTCTCCAAGCACTGCCTGACAGCCTGCTTGAAGTCACCCTCAATAAGCCTTTGGTCAAGTGAAGAAAAGGGCTGTATAGCAGAACCGTGATAATAATTTTCTATGATAACCCCTTGTGAGAAAGGCCCTTCAGACAGAAAAAGCTTTCCGTTATTGATATATTTTTTTTGGCCCCGATAGGCTGAAAATTCCAGTTCAACATCGGCTGTGCTTTCTAAATCTGCAATTTGAATAAAAACCCGAATAGGGTAATTTCCTTCTTTAAAATATAAAGAAAAGACTTCATCAATCTGGGAACCAAGTCCGATATTTTTAACCATAATGAGTACTGAATAAATATCTTCCAGCTTAAAATCTTTTTTTCTCATAAAAACTCTGGCCATCTCAAGTATTCTTTTCGTTTGAGTTCTGATGTCTTTATCTGCTAAGTTATTAACAAAATAGTCAATGAGCTCCAGGCTGGAAAAAAATAAATAGTTATCGTCTGCACCATTATTCACGGGCTGATTTTCTTTAGTCCGAAGTGTATCCATCATTTACTCTCCATTTACTGCTATTTCTCAATCAATTTACCCTATAGTATACTGAATTATTCATGGAAAGCAAATAAGAAACAGAGCACCAAAATAGATGCTCTGTTCTTAATTACCTGGCAACGTGCTATTTTCCCTTGCAGTATCGTCGCCCCAGGAGGTCTTAACTTCCGTGTTCGGGATGGGAACGGGTGGT
>NZ_JAPDHR010000024.1:0-1237 GCF_030063005.1 Dehalobacter sp. | reverse complement strand
TAAAAAAGTGCCTACGGCACATCAACACCCCTGCCCCTCAATCTTGAGGGGTTTTTGGGTTTTCTTTATCTTTCATTTGTTGTAAAATTCAAGTATGAGTATTTTACAGCATATTTTTTCTGATTATTATGACCTGATTCGTACCTTAACACTGCGACTTGTTGTTGTTGAAAATATTGATAAAATGGTTCATTGCGGAGATTTTTCCCGCGGCTTTGCTTTATACGGCTGCAGTCATTGCGGCAAGTTAAAATTTGTACCGTTCCGCTGCAAAAGCCGTTTCTGCCCCACCTGCGGCAATCTCTATTCCCGGAAACGCTCTACCGCCATGTCCTTTAAACTGCTCAACTGCCGTCATCGCCACTGTGTTTTTACGATTCCTGAACAATTGCGCCTTTTCTTTTTAAAGGATCGCTCACTACTCTCTGATCTTTTCCATTCCGTCAGGGATGTCATTCTGCGCCTTTTTTCAAAAATGAACCGGTCTGAAAACTTCACCCCCGGGTTCATCGCTGTCCTTCACACCTTTGGTCGTGATCTCAAGTGGAATCCTCACATCCATGTGCTTGTTTCAGAAGGGGCTGCCGGCAACAGGACTCCCTGGCGCAAAGTCAGTCATTTCAATTTCAACTTCCTCCGCTTTGCCTTCCGGACTGCTCTGCTTGACCACCTGGCCGCCCGTCTCGGTCCTTCTTTTAATCCCATCAAATCCCTGATTTACAAACTCTGCCCCAAGGGGTTTTATGTTTATGCCAAACCCAATGTCTGCAATCCCCATCAGGTTGCCAACTATATTGGCCGCTATCTGGGACGTCCGGTCATTGCCACTTCCCGGATTGACTCCTATGATGGCCAATCCGTCACCTTTCATTACAACCGCCACGAAGACGGCGTTCTTGTTCATGAAACCCTTTCCGCCATGGATTTTATCAAGCGGCTTATCCGCCATATTCCTGACAAACATTTTAAAATGATCCGCTATTATGGCCTTTATGCCAAACACCACCCCCAGATGCCTTACTTCCGCTATGCGATTCATCCCGGAAAACGAAAAATTCTCCGCTCCTTCAATCGCTGGCGCGATTCCATCGCACTTTCTTTTGGCCTTGACCCACTTCTTTGTTCCTGCGGTCATACCATGACTATTCTGGAAATTTTTCACCATCATACAGCGCTTTTCCATCACTACCTGAAGAATATCGATTCTTCCTGACTCACTCTTTTTATGCTATAATGG
>NZ_JAPDHR010000023.1:0-78533 GCF_030063005.1 Dehalobacter sp. | reverse complement strand
TCCATTTGAGTCACTCCCATTCTATCTAAATGTCTACCTTAGACTCTTTTGGTGACACTTAGACTCTTTGGGATATTCTCTCATTCTGCTGATTCTATGACAATCCGCCTACATGGTTTACGCTTACTATCGTATGGCCAGAAGGCTTGAACTTATGGGGAATGAAAAATATGCGATATCGCCGTTGATTTGGGTATTACAAAGACAATGGAATTAATTGGTTGAAATAGAACGTATGTTTGTTTATAATGGTCTCAGAGGAGGGGAGTTCATATGACTGAGATTGAAAGATATTCGGAAAAAACTTTTGAAGCTATCAAGCATTTAACTACAGAAGGTATAGAGTTTTGGTATGCCAGAGAGTTAAAGGCTGTTTTGGAATACCAACAATGGCGAAGGTTTAGTGAAGTTATCGATAAAGCAAAAATTGCATGCCAGAACAGTGGCAATATTTTGTCTGACCATTTTGCCAACGTTGGCAAAATGGTTGATATCGGTTCAGGTGCTGAACGAGAGATAGAAGATATGATGCTTTCCCGTTACGCATGTTATTTAATTGTTCAAAATGGAGACTCTCGAAAAAAAGTGATTGCAATTGGACAAACCTATTTTGCCGTAAAGACACGTCAGCAAGAATTAATCGAAAACTATGAGCAGTTGACCGAAGAACAGAAGCGTTTAGCAATCCGTAATGAGATTATTGCCCATAATAAGTCTTTAGCTGATGCGGCAAAAGGGGCCGGAGTTGTTGAAGCAAAGGATTATGCGATTTTTCAGAATAAAGGCTACCAAGGGTTGTATGGCGGCTTAGGGGTGAAAGAAATCCATGAATGCAAAGGCTTAAAGAAAAGCCAAAAAATACTCGACCATATGGGAAGCACGGAACTGGCAGCAAATCTATTCCGGGCCACTCAAACCGATGAAAAATTGAGAAGAGAGAATGTTAAAGGAAAAGAAAAAGCCAATCAGACTCATTTCCAAGTAGGGAAAAAGGTACGGCAAACGATCAAAGAATTGGGAGGAACCATGCCGGAGGATTTACCGACACCGGGTAAGAGCATTCAGCAAATTGAGAAAGAACATAAGAGTAGGTATAAGGAAATAGAATAAATGCTTTAAGGGAAGATAAAAATATTGATCATATTTATGTTTTGGCAATGACAAAAACCAAGGGGTGAATTCCGTGAAAATTTTTATTGGTGGACCCAGAGCCATTACGGTTATTGATAAAAATATTGATGAAGGGCTTAAAAAAATAATAAAACGGAATGAAACCGTTTTGGTTGGTGATGCCAATGGCATGGATCGAGCAATCCAGCAGTTTTTTTTCCAGCATCAATACAGGGATGTATTTGTCTATGCCAGTCAGGGTAAAGCCAGAAATAACGTAGGAGATTGGCCGATTCAAACAATTGAGGTCTCGGATAAGGTCAAAGGGTTCGACTTTTATGCAGCCAAAGATAAGACAATGGCCGAGAATGCCGATCATGGCTTTATGATATGGAATGGAAAAAGCAAAGGGACGTTAAACAATATTATTAATCTCACGAAGCAGAATAAAAAAGTTTTACTCTATTATACTCCGCACAAAAAATTTTATATGATCTATGAAATGGCAGAGGTTGAAAAATTGGCTGCTGCTTGTGGGGAAGATATACGTCGATTATTCTTAAGTCTGTCATCCCAAAAGAGCAAAGATATCACGGATATAGCCTTGGAGCAAATGTCGCTATATGATGGATAAGTAATCAAAGATCATTGAAAGTCGATGGTTTTATTTAACTTCCTGCTCCAAATTGCGAAAATCATCTGTGTTAAAAAAGTCCGACAGGGAGATGTTCAATCCGTCGCATAACTTTTTGATCGTCACGATACCCGGATTTTGGCTTTCATCATTCAGAATACTTTTTATTGTCGATTGTGGTACCCCGGCTCTATAGCTTAACGCATTTGGTGTTATATCCCGCCCTCTACAAAGATCAACAATTCTATCACCGGAGAAAATAACCGAAGGGATTACTTTGTTGAAAGAAAATGGTTATTTTTGGAATTAAATACTAGGTTGCTGAAACAAGCTAAATTTCATGGGATTAGTTAATCAAAAAGGCTCCCCATCAAGTGATTTATGAAAAACAATTACTGTGGGGAGCTTTCATTCAGCTTCGCTGTCGTGGTCAACGATAAGGTTTTCCATTATCCCAGCAAAAGCCAATAGTTATACCATAGAATTTCGCGAACATAATTTGTGAGGATTTTATGCGAATAGTGCATATAAATCAATTCTCCTCATTACGTGAAGTATAATAGGGTTCGGTGATAAATTTTATATACAAAAGTATGTATTGAAGATCTTATGTTAGTGTTATATCGCAAACATAATATCTTTATATTTTGTATGCTTAGTTAGTGATATGACACGAGAGAGGTGTATTTCTCATGCCGGATTACAAGGAAATGTATTTTCAACTTGCCGCCAAAGTAGCAAATGCTGTTGATATCCTTGTTGAAGCGCAGCAGCAAGGAGAACACGATTATACCGAAGAAGAAACCCCGGTTATTTCGCTCAAAAATTCTAAAAGAGAAAAGAAGGGGGGCGATCAAGCATAATGATGATTCAAGTAACCCTAAAGAATTTATGAGGAGCGGGAAACATGCAAGAAGGTAAAAATAAGCAAATGGACGAAACGATCCGGCTGGTCAGGTGGTTATCCGAACATCCCAAAATCCAAAGCAGGCTATGTGATGGGGAATTTGAATCGACACCCGAAGAATGTATCGAAATGATCGAAATGCTGGAGAAATATTCATTCTACGATATGATCTTCATTCTTTTGATGAAGAACCGGCACGACCCGGTGATCGATGAAGCCCTTACCAAGATGGTTACGGAAAAGATCGCCAATGAATGGGAAAGAATCGGAACGGAGCAAATGTGCCGGGATATTAAAGAACGGATCAGAAAGGAAATAAAGATAAATGAGGTTTCATAATAACAGGACCATACAAAAAAAGCCCCCTAAGGGTCTTTTTTTGTTCATCAGTTGTTAAAAAATCGAAACGGGGGATCATGGTTAAGTTAATTTATAGGAGTTCTTTATTTTTTCTTTTTTCTTAATAGAAACCAGGCTGCAATGGCAGCTACAACACCATAGCCGAGAACAGAAGAACCGGATTCATCTTGATCGCTGACTGTTGAAACAGGCTCTGCTTTTTCGTCAACATTTAAAGTGATACTATTTGTTTTTCCGTTACTTGACTTAGCTGTTATGATCGCGGAACCAGGATTTGCTGCTGTAACGATACCATTTTCACTAACTATAGCAACATTGATATCACTTGATGACCAAGTAATAGATTTATTCTCTGCATCTGAAGGGTAAATAGTAGCACTTAATACAGTTTCGCCTCCAACTTCTAATATAGTGTTATCTATAGAATTGATCATTACAGAGCTAACGTCAACTGGTTCAGGTATTGTTATTTTTTTTGGTGTTTCATATGGGCAGACTCCATTAGGATGTAAGTGGGGGCCGTAACCATGATGATAATGGTAATAACCTAATCCACTAGCATTTTTGTTATCTCTATGTCCGCCGTTTGAATCAGTTCTTCCTGAATGGGCAAAAGTATTAGATGAAAATAACAACAAAATAATTACGATAGGTAATAGGATTCTTCCAATTGTTTTTATTTTTTCTCTTATCAACGCACCATCTCCCTAGTATAGTAAAGAATGAGCCTATTTAAGTGTTGAAAATTGTAAATTTCTATATAAAAAAGTCGAAAACCCTTAACAACATAAGAACCATTATTCTTTCAAGAATAACAGTTCAAATTTTGGATACATTTATGAAGTTGATTCGATTGCTAAAAATTCGGATTTTAGAAAATTACAAATATATTTTAACATAATCTACTAAATATTTGTGAAAAAAAATAATGCCTTGAAATATTTTCATGATTGCATATAAACAATGGAATTAATTGATTGAATTAGAACGTATACCTGAAAGACAACCGTTTAATTTGGACCGGATTCTATGATATATTAAAAATAAGATGGTAATGAAGAAAGCAGGGGCATTATTTTGGAAAAAATACTGATTATTGAGGATAATAAAAAAATCCGGGATGAGCTTTGCATCTTCCTGTCCCAGAACGGCTATGAATGCCATGCGCCTGGAACATTTGAGGACATGATCGGCTTCACGCTTTCTTTAGCGCCGCAGCTTATCCTGATTGATCTCAACCTGCCTGTGTACGACGGCTTCCATATCTGCCGGGAAATCAGGAAGCACAGCGAGGTACCGGTCATCGTGGTCACCAGCCGCGATACGGAAATGGATGAACTGGCCGCCATGAACCTGGGCGCCGATGACTTTATCACCAAACCTTACAATACCCATATCCTACTGGCACGGATCGCGGCGGTCATGAAACGGGTATATCGCGAAACAGCGCAGGACAGGCTGACTTGCGGTGAATTTACGATCAATCTTGCCAAAAGCAGTTTGGAGGTTGCCGGCAGTTCGATTGAACTTACCAAAAACGAAATCAAGATGCTGACCTGTCTCTGTGAAAAAAAAGGCGCGATTGTAAGCAGGGACGAATTGATGCGTTATTTATGGAACAGCGATCTTTTTATCGACGACAACACCCTGACTGTCAATATGGGCAGGCTGCGCCGCAAACTGGAGGACGCCGGCCTTGAAAATGTCATCGAAACCAAACGCGGTCAGGGGTACTTGATCATATGACGATAAGAGACTTTATCAAAGAAAAAAGAGCCTATATCGTCTGTCACCTGTTGGTAGCCGTCATGACCATTCTGATGCTGGCAGCTTTAAATCCGGCCGGAGGAAAGGCTTTCGCCGCCGTCATCGGAACCATTTATGTCGTCGGAGCGTTGATTCCGCTGGCGATGGAGTTTAAGAAAAAATACGCGTTTTATCAGACGCTCGTTAGTTCCTTTGACAGGCTCGACCGCAAGAACCTCATTGCCGAAATGGTCTCGGAACCGGATTTCTATGAAGGCGCTCTGCTCCACGACATTTTAAAAACATCCAACAAGGCCTGTCTTGAAGAAATCAACCAATATAAAAATAAGCATGACGAATACCGTGAATATATCGAAATGTGGGTTCATGAAATCAAAACGCCCATCTCCTCGTCCAAGCTGATTGCGCAAAATAACAGGAGCGAAGCAACGGACAGCATGGCCGAGGAGTTGGACGCGATTGAAAACTATGTGGAACAAGCCTTGTTTTACGCCCGAAGCAGCGCCGTCGAAAAGGATTACCTTATTAAAGAGACCAGTCTGGAAAAGCCGGTTTTAGCGGCAATTAAGAGAAACGCCCAACAGCTGATCGGAACCGGCATGTCCGTTGCGACGGATGACCTGGAGAAGACCGTTTATACGGACACTAAATGGCTGGAATTCATGCTTCATCAAATCATTTTGAATTCCCTGAAATACGCAAACGAACAGGACGCCCATCTAAAATTTACAGCTGCTGAGCGTGATAACCGTTGTATTCTTGCGGTTACCGATAACGGGCTGGGAATTCCCGCAAATGAACTGCCCAGAATTTTTGACAAGGGGTTTACCGGAACAAACGGCAGGCTGAGGGGGAAATCCACAGGCATGGGCCTTTACATCTGCCGCAGACTCTGCGAAAAATTAGGCATAGCCATCAGCGCGGAATCTATCCCCGGCAGCGGTACGACCCTATATCTTGTTTTCCCCAAGAGCTCAATGACCGACATCATCTAACCATGAACTCGTACAATATTCTATAATTCTTTACTCAAATGATTTCATAAAATCTGATTACCCCATATTAGGTCTGTGTGCCACAAGTTCCAGCGTCAAGCGAAGCACGGATTGCGAAGCGCGGCTGTTAGCGCCAAGGATGGCGCTATCTGCCGAAAGCGGAATTGTGGCACACAGACCAACCCCAGAT
The DNA here is from genome assembly GCF_030063005.1 of Dehalobacter sp. NCBI lineage: Bacteria > Bacillati > Bacillota > Clostridia > Eubacteriales > Desulfitobacteriaceae > Dehalobacter > Dehalobacter sp. The sequence continues at coordinate 72,570 of NZ_JAPDHR010000023.1, read as the reverse complement.
AAAAAGAATGTTAACATGACAAAAATGTAAGGTTACCGTAAGCTTAAGTCATGGCAGATCCTAACAAGACCTTTTAAAATAAACTCGTTGATTGATTGCTTAGCGCTAGCTATCCATTACGCTGACTAATTCTTAGCTATTATCGGGATTTATGAATCGATCTACTCGTAGAAGTGAGCAGGGAGGTAACCATGGGCGAAATTTTAAAGGTCTTGAATGTGGAAAAATATTACGGCAACAAAGGGAGCCTGACCAAGGCCCTTGACAATGTATCCTTCAGTGTCAGCGAAGGGGAATTTACCGGCATTATGGGAGCCAGCGGCAGCGGGAAGACGACGCTCTTAAACTGCATCGCGACCATTGACACCGTAACGGCGGGGAATATCCGTATCCGGAACAAGGATATCACAGCGATGAAAAGCCGGGCGTTGGCCAAATTCAGACGCGAAGAACTTGGGTTTATGTTTCAGGAGTATAACCTGCTGGATACGTTAACCGGGTTTGAAAATATCATTCTGCCGCTGACGATTGCGGGAGAGCAGCACCAAACGGCGATAGCAAAAGTGACTCAGGTCGCCCGCAGACTGGAAATCGAAGAAATCATCAATAAATACCCTTATGAGATGTCGGGCGGGCAGCGCCAGCGTATTGCCGCGGCCCGGGCTATCGTCAACAATCCGGCCCTGATTCTGGCGGACGAACCCACCGGAGCGCTGGATTCCAAATCCGCGCGGATGCTGATGGAATGTCTGGAGAAACTGAACCAAGACCTGCGGGCAACGATCCTGATGGTAACCCATGATGCGTTTACGGCCAGCTATTGTCACCGGATACTCTTTATTAAAGACGGGAAGCTTTTCAATGAATTGAACCGCGGTGCTGATTCCAGAAAAGAATTCTTCCGAAAAATCATTGATGTCGTGACCCTGCTCGGAGGTGACGCAGCCAATGTACTTTAAACTGTCCTTCCGCAATGTCCGCAAGAGCTTCTCGGATTATACCCTGTATTTTCTGACACTCACTTTCGGAGTTTGTGTGTTTTATGTCTTTAACTCCCTTGAAGCACAGAAAGCCATGATGCATATCTCGGATTCTGCTTTGGCGATTATGCAAAGCATCACTAAGATAATGAACGGGGTTTCCATCTTTATCTCGTTTATTCTCGGGTTCCTGATTATTTATGCCAATAACTTTCTGATCCGCAGGCGCAAAAGAGAATTTGGGATCTATATGACCTTAGGAATGGAAAAACACAAAATCGCCAGGATCCTGATCATGGAAACGTTCATCATCGGTCTCGTTTCCCTGGCGGCAGGCCTTTTGGCCGGAATATTCCTTTCACAGGGTTTATCGGTGGTCACGGCGAAGCTTTTTGAGGTGGACATGACCGCCTACACCTTTGTCTTTTCTCTTCAGGCTTTCTGGAAAACCATCGTCTATTTTGGGATTATTTTTGCCATCGTGATCGGCGCCAGCACGTTTGCCGTTTCCAAGTATAAGCTGATTGATCTGATTAATTCCGTAAAACAAAATGAAAAACAGCGGCTTAAAAATCCATGGCTTACGCTTGTTCTCTTTTTGTTAGCGATCATTTTGATCGGGGCAGCTTACCGGAGTGTCCTGATCTACGGTATTATGGTCTTTGACCGCAGGCTTCTTATCGCCTGTATACTCGGGGCGGTCGGCACCGTTTTGTTTTTTGCCTCGCTGTCCGGTTTTCTGCTCAGTATGATTCAAGCCAACAAAAAAGTATACCTCAAAGGGCTGAACATGTTCATCCTGAAGCAGATCAACAGTCGGATCAATACGGCTTTTATCTCCATATCATTAATTTGCTTAATGCTTTTTGCCACCATCGGCATTTTTTCCACCGGCATCGGCATGACCAATGTGCTGAATAAGGGCTACAAAGATGCCGCCCCGTTTGATATCACCATTACCGGGACGGCGGACACGGATCTTTCGGACTATCTGAGCAGCCAGGGATTGAATGTGGAAGCGTATACGCAAAACTCCTGCCAGTACCCGTTTTATGAATATCAGAAACAGAAATTGAACCTGCAAACGGTATTTCAAAGTATCGAGGATCTTTTTCCCGCCCAAGACCTGAAAATGATCCGGGACAAAATATATCCGCTGCCGCTGTACTATATAACGCAAACCGATTACAACAAGATTATGATGCTGCAAAACAAAAAAGGCATCAGCCTTGCAGGCAATCAGGTCGCGCTGTTGACGCAATATGCCTGGTCTGAAGCCGATTACCAGGAGTATCTGGAAAAATATTTGGCGCGCGAACCCCGCTTAAATTTGAACGGGACCGAATATACCGTTTACCCCGAACTTCTGGCCGCAGGTATTAATAATGGAAATGAAAATGGCGATAACAGTATTTTGACGCTTGTCCTTCCGGATAGGCTAAAACAGGACGGCGTTGTTCACCAAAACGTTCTCTGCTTGAACTGTGTTGGCGATTCAATAGCGGCTCAGGATCAATTTATGAGAGCCTTTAATTCAAGGAAAGATGCCCTTCAGGATGCCGCTTCACCATCTGCTCCGTCCGAGCCAAAGATTACCGCCATTTCCAAGAATGAGATACTCGCCCAGGCAGGCGGTTCCAAAGCAATTATTTCCTTTGTGGGAATCTATGTCGGCTTGATCTTTCTGATTACGAGTGCGGCTGTCCTGGCGCTGCAGCAGCTTTCCGAAGCCGCGGATAACCGGCACCGGTATGCGATTCTCAAAAAGATCGGCGCGGATCATAAGCTGTTAAGCCGGACGATTTTCAAACAAATCGCTGTTTATTTTCTGATTCCGCTTACCCTGGCCTGTATCCATTCCATCGTCGGCATTAAGGTTGCCAACGAGGCCGTCCGGCAGGTTGGCAGTATCAACGCGGTCTCGAACATCGTGATTACTGCTGTGGCCATTCTCCTCATCTACGGTGCCTATTTTCTGGCGACCTATTTTGGCAGCAGAAATATTATCTTGAAGAACGGGATTCACGATGAATGATTAAAAATGAAGAATAGAAGAGTTATTTCTCGTTGTACGAGGGCGGCCTTGCGGCCGCCCATTCCTCGAAATGATGCCTTGAAACCAGCCATGCTCTCCGGACAGCTTAGCCGGAGTATTTTATTCTTGTGGGGGATCGAAGAGATCGTCCGTGGTAGTATCTACCACTTTAATATCTCTCTTGCTTGCCAGATCCCCACTGGAAGTGGCAAAAATGTTTTTTGCCATGATGAGGTCCATGACCGTCCCGACTTGGGCAAGCGTAAGGCCTGCCTTTGGCTGGGGAAGGGTAATGGTAAACGCCTTACCACCTACGGTCGTAAATACCATTCTTAAAACTTTCTGGCTCGTTATTGCCATGCTCTGTCACCACCCTGGAATTATTTGCTCCGGCCGGTTTACTCATCGGCCAACTCGAAAATATTCAGGCGGCGGATATCTGCCAATGGATAATCCACCAGGCTTGATAAAGCGACAGCCACATCGTATACGTCCTGATCAGTTGCCGTTGCTTTAACGCCGGTCAGGCTTTTTTGCTTGAGAACCGGGCCGCCGCCGGCAGTAGTCCCTGTCTGATAGCGGGTTGCCAGCACGGAGTCCAATGTGTTTACCACTAATGTCATAAGCTTACCTCTTTTCCTGGTTTTCTGCTTGTCCGAAAAGCATGTCCTTTTTAGTATATGCCCCTTGTTTTCCAGGCGTTCAGGCAAAGAGATTAATCTTTTTCAGGATTTTCCGGAGCTTTCGGAACTGCCATGGTCGTTTTCTCTATGCGCTTTAACTTGTTCATCGCTTTAGACATTAACTGATTGGCATAAGTGATATATAATTTGCAAGCATCCGGGTCTGCTGCGGCCATTTCTTTGATGGCGATAAAAAGATCATCGAGTCCTTTGGCTATCAGCTCAAAGCGGGCATCTGCCTGGCTCATGGAGAGGTTGAGCTTTAAGAGCTTACTTTCGTATTCTATCTCGGCGATGCGTTTAGCTGCCGTATTTTCATTTTCCAGGACGTCAAGCTTCCGCTGCAGCTTCAAAACATTTCCCTGCTCGGCCCATACGGCTTGCAGGTTATCCGTGGCTTCTTTTTTCGCCCGATCGCGCTCATCTGATAATTTGGAGATTTTATCTTTTTGCTCAGCAAAGACTTTCTGCAGGTCTTCGTCTTCTTCCCCGGCAAGCTCCTGGTTCTTCACATATATCGCCTGCTGCAGCTGCCGACTGCTCATGCTGCCTGCATCATTCTCAGCGATAAACGCATCCCGTTCCTCTACCGGGAGCCCAAGAAGGATGAGGGCCTGGGTGTAGGTTAAATTCGCCATCGGCGGCGAATTTGAACTACCGTCATCTTCGGATGAGACGAGCAGTTTAATCCCATATTCATCGAAGACTTGCATCAGTTTTTCTGCAGTTCTTTGAGAATAACTTACCGATTCCTCCAGCCATTTGCCCCACTCCCCATGAGGCAGCAGCGCTTTGGCTTCCTTCAGACGTTTTCCTACTTCGACGGCGCTGGCCAGCAGAATTTTATTGGTTTGTTGTTTGATTATATTGATTTCAGCCGCTATCACAGGCGGTGTACGCTCTGTCAGCAAATCACTCATATTGATACCGTCTTTCCTGTACTTTATTCACATCATATGGGATAAGCCTGAGAATCGTGATAAAAGGTTTGTAACCTTAAAGGCAAAGCGCTTACCCTATGTAAAATTTGAACACTTATGACAGACAAGTCATATAATAATATTGGGTCATATAGGTCATTGGTAGTCGTATCAATCATAAGCAGGAATCCGGCTGTGCAGAATAGCTGGATTCCTGCTTATTTTCGAGTATACGCATTCAACAGCGCCTCGCTGCGGTTCGTGCCCAAAGAAAATATGGAGCGGGAAGGGTACGGAAATTTAATTGGACTTGTGAAGTAGCGTACGTTGGTGGGGATTGACAAATAAGCGCGGATGGAATACATTAAAAGTGGCTGCGTCACAAGAATTTCTTTTGACAAAGCAGGAAACCGTATTGTTACTGACGCTAAATACATCGTATAAGGCGAAAGGCACAGCAATATTTATCATTATTTTTTGATTAATTGCGCCTTTCCAGGCGCATTTTTTGATATGAGGGGGTTAATGTATGGAGTCCAGAGTAGCGATAATCGGAATCATTGTGGAAGATACCGGGTCGACCGAGAAACTCAATGCGATTTTGCATGATTATGGGCAGTATATTATTGGCAGAATGGGCCTGCCGTACCGTGAAAAAAGCATTAGCATCATCAGCATTGCAGTGGATGCCCCGCAGGATGTGATCAGCGCCCTTTCCGGGAAGCTCGGAAAACTGCCGGGGGTTAGTTCCAAAGCGGCATTTTCCAAGGTAACCGTTAAAAAGGAAAATGAGGCCGCCGATGAAACAGCTGATAGATAAACTTCAGGAAACGTGCGTGCTTGCACCGGAAGAATACAGGGTACTGATAGATCAGCATCGAGATGCCGGGCTTGCTGAATATCTGTTTGCCAAGGCCAGAACGGTAAAGATGCAAAACTACGGTCACGATGTCTATCTGCGGGGACTGATCGAGTTCACCAATTATTGCAAAAACGATTGCTACTACTGCGGGATCCGTAAAAGCAACGGGAAGGCGGAGCGCTACCGCTTGTCAAAGAAACAAATACTGGATTGCTGCGCTGCCGGGTATGCGCTTGGTTATCGCACCTTCGTGCTGCAGGGAGGTGAAGACGGGTATTTTACCGATAAAAAAATAATCGAAATCATCCAATCCATTAAGAAAAATCATCCTGACTGCGCGCTGACGCTTTCCATCGGGGAAAAAAGCTATGAAACCTATCAAGCGTTTTATGAAGCGGGTGCCGACCGCTACCTGCTTCGCCATGAAACAGCCGACGCCGAACACTATGGAAGGCTTCATCCGGCTGTCATGTCCCTCAAAAACAGAAAGCAGTGTCTCTATGACTTGAAAGAGATCGGCTATCAGGTCGGATGCGGAGTGATGGTCGGTTCTCCGTTTCAGACCACGGAAGCGCTGGTGGAGGATTTGTTATTGATCAAGGAACTGAATCCGCATATGGTCGGGATCGGCCCCTTTATCCCCCATCACGAAACGCCGTTTGCAGACCAGGAATCTGGAACGCTGGAGCTGACTTTATTTTTGCTTGGCTTGATCCGATTGATGCTGCCGAGCGTTTTACTACCGGCGACGACCGCTCTCGGTACGATCCACCCGCAAGGGAGGGAACTTGGTATTCTGGCCGGTGCCAACGTCGTAATGCCCAACCTGTCTCCGGTGGAGGTACGGAATAAATATTTGCTCTACGATAACAAGATCTGCACGGGGGACGAAGCTGCGGAATGCCGCTCCTGCCTGCAAAAAAGGATGGAAAGCATCGGCTGTCAGCTGCCGGTTTCCCGCGGGGACCATCGATCGATGGTTTAAGTTAATTTCATAATGTTAATAAGAGGATTCCATTACTGAAGGGAAAGAAGTATCTGACCCGATTAAGAAGGGAGTACCCGTATGTACAATGTAGCATCAGCCAAAGCAGAAGAATTTATCTCGCATCAGGAAATTCTGGATACCCTGGCGTATGCGGCAAAGAACAAAAACAATGCCGGCCTGATTGACAGCATTATCGAAAAGGCAAAACTTCGCCAGGGACTTTCGCATCGGGAAGCCGCCGTGCTGCTGGATTGTGAGATTGAGGAAAAAAACCAGGAAATCTATGCCCTCGCCGAGCAGATCAAAAAAGATTTTTACGGGAACCGGATTGTTTTGTTTGCGCCGCTCTACCTGTCCAATTACTGTGTCAACGGCTGCGTTTATTGTCCGTATCACGCGAAGAACAAACACATCCTCCGCAAGAAAATGACCCAGGAGGAAATCCGCCGCGAAGTGACCGCGCTTCAGGACATGGGCCATAAACGGATCGCGATTGAAGCCGGTGAAGATCCGGTCCATAATCCGCTTGAATATATTCTGGAATCCATCGCTACCATTTACAGTGTCAAGCATCAAAACGGCGCGATCCGGCGGGCCAATGTCAATATCGCCGCAACCACGGTTGAAAATTATAAGAAGCTGAAAGAGGCAGGGATCGGCACCTATATCCTATTCCAGGAAACCTACCATAAGGAAAGTTATGAAAAACTGCATCCCACAGGGCCGAAGCATCATTATGCCTATCACACGGAAGCCATGGACAGAGCGATGCTTGGCGGTATCGACGATGTCGGATTGGGCGTATTGTTTGGATTGGAGATGTACCGCTATGAATTTGCAGCATTACTGATGCATGCCGAGCACCTTGAAACTGTATTCGGCGTAGGCCCCCATACCATCAGTGTTCCGAGGATATGCCCTGCGGATGATATTGACCCGTCGGCTTTCAGTCATGGCATCGATGACGGCCTGTTTGCCAAATTGGTAGCCTGCATCCGGATTGCCGTGCCCTACACAGGCATGATTGTCTCAACGCGGGAAAGTAAGGCTTGCCGCGAGCGTGTCCTGCATCTTGGGGTTTCTCAAATCAGCGGCGGTTCCAAGACAAGTGTCGGCGGTTATCACCAACCTGAAGCAGAAAATGAAAATACCGCTCAATTTGACATAAGCGACAGGAGGACCCTGGATGAAATCGTCAGGTGGCTGATGGAATTGGGATACATTCCAAGCTTTTGTACCGCCTGCTATAGGGAAGGACGGACCGGCGACAGGTTTATGAGTCTGTGCAAAAGCGGACAGATCCAGAATTGCTGCCACCCCAATGCGCTGATGACCTTAAAGGAATATCTGGAGGATTATGCTTCATCTGCCACGAAATCAGCAGGGGAGGCTGTCCTTGCCCAAGGAATCCGGGATATCCCCAGTGAAAGAGTGAAAGATATTGTCCGGCAGAATCTCCATCATATCGTCAACGGCCGCCGTGATTTCAGATTGTAAGGAGGTAAAAAGCAATGGGACTGAATGACACCCCCTCCGCCAACCGTGTCCATATTGGGTTCTTCGGAAAAAGAAATGCAGGTAAATCAAGTCTTGTCAATGCCGTCACGGGTCAGGATCTGACCATTGTCTCGGACGTGAAGGGGACGACCACCGATCCCGTATACAAAGCGATGGAGCTGCTTCCGTTAGGCCCCGTCGTGATCATCGATACGCCCGGGATTGATGATACGGGTGCTTTGGGAGAACTGCGTGTCAAAAAAAGCCGGCAGGTATTGAATAAAACCGATATCGCCCTATTGGTGATCGATGCGGCGTATGGAAAGAGCGCTGAAGATGAAGAACTGGTCAGGCTGCTTGGCGAGAAGGGAATCCATTATGTCGTTGTCTACAACAAAGCCGATTTCCTGGGGCAGGTACCGGCCGGAAACGACCGTGAAATCTATGTCAGCGCCAAAACCGGCTGGAACATCCAAACCCTGAAGGAGAAAATAGCCGCTTTGGCTGTCACAGAGGAGCCGAAACTTAAAATAGTGGGCGACCTCATTCATCCTGGGGATTTTGTCGTGCTTGTCACGCCGATTGACAAGGCTGCACCGAAGGGCCGTCTGATCCTGCCGCAGCAGCAAACGATCCGGGACATTCTGGAAGCGGATGCAACGGCGATTGTGGTGAAAGAATTTGAATTCCGGGAAACACTGGAGAATCTGGGCAAAAAGCCGAGGCTTGTGATCACGGACAGCCAGGTTTTCGCCAAGGCAGCCGCGGATACGCCCAAGGATATTTTTTTGACTTCATTTTCAATCCTTTTCGCCAGATATAAGGGCAGCCTGGAGATGGCTGTAAAGGGCGCAAAAGTGCTGGATTCGTTGAAGGACGGCGATACCGTTCTCATTTCGGAGGGGTGTTCCCACCACAGGCAGTGTGATGACATCGGAACCGTAAAGCTGCCCAGATGGATCAAAAACGACACCCAGAAGCAGATCCGCTTTGCGTTTACATCCGGTTCGGAATTCCCTGACGACTTGTCCGCCTACCGTTTAATTATCCACTGCGGCGGATGCATGCTGAACAAAAGAGAAATGAAATACCGCCAGAAATGCGCTGAGGACCAGCAGGTGCCTATGACCAATTACGGTATCCTGATCGCTTATATGCAGGGAATCCTGAAACGAAGTATTGCCATGTTCCCGCAAATCTTAGCGGAGATTGAGGAGTAAACGATGCGTCTGGAAAAAGATAAAACCGGTGAAATGCAGCTTGCGGCGGAAGAACTGTACGGGATAGAAACACCATAAAAAGACCAACCTGCAGCTGATTTATGCGATCGTAACCGTTAAAAAAGCAGCGGTTTGTGCTTTAATGAGCCGTCGGCACACATCCTCGTTTAATCTCCGTTTACATTGATGTGTTACAATGACAAAATGAGAATGATTTGATCCAATGGGCAATATATCAAGGGGAAAAATGAGCGGAATTGGTGATAAATATGAGTAAAATAATGATTGTGGACGACGACCCGAACATCCGTGAGCTTGTACTGGCCCTGCTTCAAAACAACGGCTTTGAAGCCTGCGCAGCGGCAGACGGGCGTGACGCACTGCAAAAAATCCTAAACGATAACCCGGATCTGGCCATCGTCGACATCATGATGCCGAACATGGACGGCTTTGAGCTCTGCCGTCATTTGCGGCGCTATTACGAAAATATGCCGGTCTTGATGCTAACGGCGAAAGGGGAGCTGGCGAGCAAGGTCAAAGGCTTCGGACTTGGCGCTGATGATTATCTGACCAAGCCTTTTGAGGGAGATGAGCTGATCGTTCGGGTTCAGGCGCTGCTGCGGCGTTATAAAATTGAGGCTTCCCAAGTGATTCAGATTGGCAATGTCCTGATCGACAAGAACAGCTACAGCATCACATTAAACGGCGGGCACGAGAATATTCCCATGAAAGAATTTGAACTGCTTTTCAAGTTGGCAAGCTTTCCCGGCAAAACATTTTCCCGCAATCAGCTGATTGAGGATATCTGGGGCGTTGATTTTGAGGGGAACGAACGGACCCTGGACGTCCATGTGAACCGCCTGCGTGACCGTTTCCCGGAGAACCAGTCCGGCTTTAAGATCACGACCGTGCGCGGACTTGGCTACAGGCTGGAGGTGATTGGATGAAACAGCCGAAACGCCCGAAACGCCCGCCGGCAGCAATTGCCTTAATCTCGTTCATCCTTGCTTTTGGCTGCTTTTTTTCTGCAGGGTATGGCCTTGTATCGCTGATTTACCGGTGGACCGGTACGCCGTCGCAATTCTGGGTGTCGCTTATTGCCAGCCTCACGGGGATGATTTTATTTATCGGTGCGGCCTTTATTTTCAGATGGATCACGATCAGGCGTACCCATAGCATCCGGCAGCATCGAGCTATACATGATCAATTGCTGAACGCCATGACCCGGATCGCCCAGGGGGATTTTGATGTTTTTATCGATACACAGGATGCATTTATTTACGATGATATTGCGGAGGGGATCAATAAAATTGCGAAAGAACTTGGTTCGATGGAACAGCTGCGGCAGGACTTCATCTCCAATATCTCCCATGAGATCCAATCGCCACTGACTTCCATCAGTGGATTTGCTGCCTTATTAAAAAACGACACCCTGACAGATGCCCAGCGGAATCACTATCTGGGCATCATTGAAGCTGAAAGCAAACGGCTGTCCGCCTTAAGCGACAACCTCTTGAAACTGTCGGTACTGGAAACCGGCGTCGAGCCTTTATCCTTTAAAGAATACCGGCTCGACAAGCAGCTGGCAGATGTCGCCCTGATGCTGGAACCACAGTGGTGCGCCAAGAATATCGCCATGGAGGCGGATCTGGAAAAAGTAATGATCCAAGGAGATGAAGGACTCCTGTCCCAGGTTTGGGTGAATCTGCTGCACAATGCCGTGAAGTTTACACCGGAGGGCGGTGTGATCCGGGTTGTTTTGCAAGCGGATCAGACAGATGTGTGCTGTCTGATTGCCGATACCGGTATCGGGATCGCTTCGGAGGACCAGATCCATATCTTCGAGCGTTTTTATAAGGTAGACAAGGCCCGCGAGCGCGCGCTTGGCGGTAACGGCCTCGGACTTTCGCTCGCCAAGAAAATCGTGGAACTGCATGGCGGGCATATTACGACGGAAAGCGCGATCGGGAAAGGCACAACGTTTACGATCACGCTGCCACGCCATTTTTCCCACTGATTTTCGGTGAACTTCTATCTAGTAGAACGTATTATCAATAACTACATGACATGCAAAACAGCTCAAAGCTTAAAATTAGTCTGTGGGTCACAAGTACTGCGGCAAGCGGAGTAGGATTGCGTAGCGCGGCTGTTTGCGTCAGGAGGACGCAATCAGCCGAAAAGCAGTATTGTGACACACAGACCTGCCCAAAGCTTAAACAATATTATATATGTTTGATGTTTGAACATTCAGTTTACATTTCGTTTAAATTCCATTTAACCTCCGTTTACTTTACAGCGGTAAACTGTCACCGTAGTAAAAAAACAGGAGGTTATTTTTATGGCTATGATTTATGTAGAAGAACTGGTCAAACAATACGATAAAGCCAAAACGCCCGCAGTGAAAGGTGTGAGCTTTGCGGTGAACGAGGGGGAATTTTTTGCCTTTCTCGGCCCGAACGGCGCCGGGAAGACAACCACCATTTCCATTCTGACCACCACGCTTTCCAAGACTTCCGGCATCGTCACGATCGCGGGCTATGACGTGGAGAAGGAGGCGAGGCAGGTGCGCGAGAAGGTCGGAATTATTTTTCAGCAGCCCAGCCTTGACCTGCAGCTCTCGGCGGAAGAAAATATCCGTTTTCACGCCTGCCTGTACGGGATGTTCAGCTACCGGCCAACGTTTCAACTCATGCCCTCCGCATACAAAGACCGCGTAATGGGACTGGCTGAAATCGTCGGTATTCAGGATGCTTTGTTTAAGCCTGTCAAAAAGATGTCGGGCGGTATGCAGCGCAAGCTGGAAATTATCCGCAGCCTGATGCATACGCCGTCGGTGCTGTTTCTGGATGAACCGACGCAGGGACTGGATGCCGTAAGCCGCAGAAGCTTGTGGGAATACATCAACACTGTCCGCAAGGAACACGGCACCACAGTGTTCCTGACCACGCATTACATCGACGAGGCCGAGAACGTGGACAAAGTATGCATTGTGAATCAGGGACGGGTCGCCAGCTGCTGTTCGCCGGAAGAAATGAAAAAAAGCCTGTTACGCCAGGAACTCGTCCTGGACGCCGACGATCGGGAGGGCTTGACTGGAGAGCTTTCGGAACTGGGTTTGTTCCATAAAAAGGACGCGCATATCATCGTCCCTTATCAGGACAAAACGGCACAGGAAATTATCGCCCGGCTGAATACCAAGCTGACGCTGCTGAAAATCAATGAGCCGACGCTGGAAGACGCTTATGTGGAATATCTGAACAAGACGGGAGGCGCAGCAGCATGAGTGAGATTACCATGAATGAAACTGCCATAAATGAAACTGCCTGGTCAAGAGGAAAAGAAAAGTCCCGATCCAGACGTGAAATCAATGCCGTGCTTACGATCGCCGCGCGGGACATTACCATCGCGCTCCGGTCTCCCGGCTCTCTCATCATGAGCTTGGTGATGCCCCTGATGATGATGGGGATGCTGGGCGGCAGCCTTGCCCAGAATATGGCGGGCGGGCTCGGTTTTGACTACAATAAGTTTATGATGGTCGGGATGCTGGTCAATATGCTCTTTATGGTCACAACTACGGGGATGACGTCGCTGGTCGAAGACCGTACCACGGACTTTACCCAAGAAATACTGGTCTCTCCCGTTTCCCGGTATGCGATCGTGATCGGTAAGATTTTCGGCTCTTCCTTTGGAGCAATCGTCAGTATGGCCGGCACCTTGATCGTTGGGCTGATCATGGGAATTACCCTAAGTCCCGGGCAGCTGCTGCTAATTCTAGCGCTGTCGCCGCTGATGTGCCTTTCGGGGGGCGCGCTGGCCATGATCATTATCGGGCTTGTCAAAAGCAGTAGGACGGCGAATATTGCCGTGATGCTTATCACCATGCCGCAGATGTTCCTTTCCGGCGCGATTATCCCGATCAACCACTCCAGTGGTGTCCTCTATGCCTTAAGCCATGCCATGCCAATGACCTACTGCCTTGACCTGGCACGGGCGGTGGTCTACGCAGGAACGCCGGAATACGGCAGTGTTGTCTTGTTTAATCCGGTGGTGAACTTTATCGCGATTGCAGTGTTGACGGTGGTTTGCCTGATCATTGGTACATTTTTTTTCGCACGCTCGGAGAAAAACAGGTAAGATCAGAGTTCCGCTTTCATACTTGGAATCGGTCAGTCTCTGTTTTTTATATGTAACAAAAATCCCGGACAAGGCATAGGATATGATAGGTTAATGATATTCTTGTTTATAAGCAGAAACCCGGTTCGCTTGGCCGGGCTTCTGCTTTCAGTTCGATCAAGAGACAGGTAAAGCCGTGAAACGTGCTTTCCTGGAAATGGACCGGTATGGTGATTGGCTATTTAATGACATAAGTTGACAAACACATATTTACTGATATACTAGTTAGTTGAGCTTTTCAACTAATTTTGCGTTATAACTAAATAATTTAAAATTATTGAGGTAATGAAAATGGAAGATTGTATATACAAATCAAGCCCATATCGTTCGCCGGGGAGCAGAATTGCGGTTCTCTACCGCATGGACCGGGATTTTTTTGCTAAAAAATTGAAGGAATATTGCTTAGGGACCAGTGAGATGGCGGTTCTTCTTCAGCTGAGCTATTACAGAGAATTGAGCCAGGATCAAATATCTACGAATATTGTTATGGATAAAACAACGTTGTCAAAAATAGTAAAGAAACTTTTGCATAAAGGTCATATCTACATGGTACGGGATACCCAGGACAACAGAGTTCACCTCCTGGGTCTCACCCAAAAAGGGCAGGAGATGATACCGGTTTTAAAGGATGCTACTGCGGAATGGGTGAGTATCATCTCGAAGGGATTCGAACCGGAGGAAATTACCTTGTTCTGTAATATTTTAGACAGAATGATCGTATCTGTCGAAGCATATGAGGCGGATCAGGTGAATAATTAAATGAAATAAGCCGTAAAACTCAAGATGTTTAAAGCAGGAGTGTTGCTAGGCCACAGCCAGGCAACACTCCTGCTTTTATGTTAGATAAGTTAATTCGCAAAGCAAAAAAATCAAACACCAAAATATTGTTGAAAGAGAAACTATTATTTATTTAAATACAATAAAGTTGATTTTATCCTTGTTTAAAGCCATTTTATTAATTGTCTTGACAAATGATTGTTGGTTGATATATTAATATAGTTGAACGTTCAATTAATCTGTATAAACGTTTTTTTGAGAGGAGGTGAGAGTGTGAATGCGTCAGTTACTTATCAGCAGGAATTAAAATTCTTTACAGAGAGCTGTAATTTTTTATCGTTATTGCTGAATGAAAGACCTACAGAAGAACTTATTGTCCATTTACGTGAAAGCAGCAGCCGGATCCAGGAAATCATGCCTTTCCCGGACACTGAAGATAGGATTGATGAAGGGGCCGGGTTGATGCTTAATTATCTCGAAAATACGAAAACACAAACAGCAGGAGAAGTATCTCAGGATTTAGCAGTGGATTGGACCAGGATTTTTAGGGGTGTGGCACCGGGGTATAGTCCGCCACCGCCTTATGAAGCTTTATATAGGGGAGATAACAGTCAGGAGAATCACGTCAAAGTATTTCTTGACATGACCAAAGAATATTCCTCACTGGGCTTGTGTGCCAAAGGTCAATGCTCCCGGCCGGACTACATCGGTGTTCAAATGGCTTATTTGCATTTTTTGTGTTGTGAAGAACTTAAACGGATACAAGAAGGAAATCTCGAAGAAGTCCAAAGATTTAAGGAACGCACGATAAAATTCATTTCAGAACATGTGGGTCAATGGGTTTTATTGTTCAGTCGCGAGGCTAAAGGTTTTGCCCGGACAGATTTTTATCGGGGACTTCTTAATTATTTGCCAACGTTTATACAGGAGCTTAAAGAGTATGAATGCAGCACATATCTGAATTAAGTCAACAAGTTCCAGGAAGGGGAGAATGAATAATGGATCAGAACAAGACGGGCGGTGGAAAGGGCTTAACGCGCAGAAGTTTTTTAAAAGGGTCTGCCGGGGTTATGGCGCTTGTTGCCATGGGAGGCGGATTAGCCTATCAATCCGCTGCCGTTTTTGCCGGTACGGATTCAGCTGAGCAAGCCAATGGCACGGAATATGTGAATGGGTTCTGTGACGGCTGCCTTTATAAAAAATGCCGGACCAGATATAAAATCAAAGACGGAGTCCTTCTAAATGTTGAAGGACACCCCGAAGGGCTTTATAACAAAGGAAATTTGTGTTCCAGGGGACAGGCGCAAGTGATGAACCTTTACAATCCCTGGCGGACAAAAACACCGCTTAAGCGGACAAACCCGAAAAAAGGGCTGGATGTGGATCCGGGTTGGGTGGAAATCACCTGGGAAGAGGCATTAAGCATAACGGCAAGTAAGATTAAGGAAGCAAAAAGTAAGGATCCCCGTTTATTTGCCATGTTTTCAGGTTTTGGCGCTTATCACTCTCTTTATATGAGGCCTTTTGCCACGGCGCTTGGTACGCCGAATATCATTTTTTCTCCGGGTTGCTTTTGCTCGGGACATTCCGGATCAGAGATCCTTCATGGTTCCTTTGTGGAGTGCGCGGACCCCAAATATTGCAAGTTTAAAATTGATATTGGCCGAGGGCAATTAAACAACGGTTCTGCAGACGGAGAAACTCAGGGGGATGTCGACAGTGTGGTCGACCGGGGAACGCGGATCATTAAGGTTGATCCCCGCAACTCCACATTGTTCAGCAGCAGCGAATGGGTTCCCATCCGGCCGCAAACCGAACTCGCATTCGTCTTGTCACTCGAATATGTCATCTTACACGAAATTAAAACGTTTGATGTGGAATTTGTGAAAAACAGGACCAATGCCTCCTATCTTATTGGGAAAGACGGTTTTTATGTACGCCACGCCACGAGCGGCAAACCTTTGGTTTGGGATGCGGCAGCCAATAAACCCAAAGAGTTTGATGACGAGACAATAGGAGACCTGGCGCTGGAAGGAAGTTTTGAGATTAGCGGTGTCCCGGCTCAGACGGCCTTTTCTCTGATCAAAGATAAGATTAAAGACTATACGCCGGAATGGCAGGAGAAAATCACCACCATCCCGGCGGCTAAAATCAGGTACCTGGCCGGCGAGCTGGTTAAAGAAGCGTGTATTGGCAGTACGATTAGCATTGATGGAATTACCCTGCCTTATAGACCTGCCTGCATCAGTATTTACAAAGGGCTTACCAATCATCAGTTTGGACATGTTGCCTATTATACGGCGATGACGATTAATATCCTTCTGGGGGCCTTTGATGTTCCGGGAGGTAGCCTTGGTTTTAATAACTTCAGATATGCCAAGGATGAGGATGGTCAACCGCAGATATATCATCTGGGCGCAGTTGGCAACAAGATTAAGTTCCCCCCTACAACGCTGGATATGTCCAACTTGATTCCGCTGGCCCATGATGTGGGATACCAGTATACCAATACCATCAAGGATCCAAAGAAATACTGGCTGGACTATGCGCCCAAAGTCGGTTTGTTTTATGGTGGCAATCTGTTCTCTAAAGGCGGCAGTATAGAAGAAATATCCCAGGGTCTGGCTTCTCTGGAATTTGCGGCGGCGATTGCCACCGTGTTGGATGAACACGCTCATTTTGCGGATATTATCCTGCCGGAAGCCAACCATTTCGAGACGGTCTTCTGCTATGAACGCATATTTGAAAGGCCCTCCACCCAGCGGGATATGTATGGGCCCATGGGAGCACGCAAAGCACTGGTGAAGCCTCTTTATAACGGGCGACATGGCGATGAGATCCTGATAGACCTGGCGGCAAGAATTGGCACGCTGCCGCCAACCAATGGCATGGCCAAGGGAATGAATGGGATCAAAGGTGATATTCCACCGATGACCAACAAAATCCAGGTTGTTTATGATGCCTGGATCAAAGGAAAATACGGAGCAGAATGGGATTTCAACAAGGTGGCCGAATTAGGGCAGATTGTGCCCCCGTCTTTGGCGGAGCATGAAATATATCAATATTACTATGCGCCGGATAAGAAGATTAAACTGCCGATCTATAATATCTTCCTGCAGAAAACCCGGGTTCAGATGCTGGAAATGCTTGAAAAAGCAGGCGTTGAACATCCGGCTGGCAACAATACCATTCGCGAAGTTTATCAACCGATTCCGCATTGGTTTGAGGGTACGGAGTTTCCGCATGGGAAAGATGGCTTCGATATGAACCTTGTCGGCTGGCGAACCCCTCAGTTTCTTCATGATGTGAATAATAGTACGGGTAATCCGGTTTTGCAGGAGGTTGCGAGTCATAATCCATTCTATGGAAAACTGATTCTCAATACCGAAACGGCAGTAAAAAAGGGTTTGAATGACGGGGATATGGTTTTTGTTGAGAATCAGCATGGGGTTAAGATTGGTCCGGTCCCGGTGAAAACATCTGAAAGCATTCATCCGGACGCTGCAGGTGTAGCCGGAGGTCATCACCGGAAGGCCTTTGGCATGGACCCGGTAAACCATACGACACCGGTATCATGGAACAGGCTGATCCCGATTGCCTGGAATACGATAGACCCCGTGACAGGCGCCATTGAAATCAGTCCTTTAATCCGAATTAGTAAGGCGTAGGGAGGAGGAGCAGTATGCACTACGGAATGGTTATTGATTTAGCGAGATGTATTGGCTGTACGGCGTGTACAGTAGCTTGTAAGACCCATAATGTTACGCCCAAAGACATTGCCTGGGCCCAGGTACTTGTAGAAGAAAAGGGGAAATACCCAAATTCAAATATCGAATCGACCCCAGTTTTATGTATGCATTGCCAAAACGCCCCTTGTATATCAGCCTGTCCGACTGGCGCTTCCTACCGGGACGATAGTGGAATTGTACACATTAAAAAGGATAAATGCATCGGCTGCCGGGCCTGTATGGTCTCCTGCCCCTATAACGCCAGAAAATTTTCGTTTGGCGATGCACAGTCATACTACCCAGGGAAAGAGACCACCCCGCTGGAAAAAGTACAACAAACCAAATTCCCCAAAGGCGTCGTATCCAAGTGTGAATTTTGCTATGAACGTCTGGCCGAAGGATTGCTTCCCGCCTGTGTGGCGACATGCCCAGCGCATGCTCGGATTTTCGGCGATTTGGATAATCCGGTCAGCCAGGTCAGTATTCTGATCGCTCAGAAAAGCGGGCAGCCGCTGCACCCGCAAGTTGGTACAAAACCTTCGGTCTATTATTTGCCGAGATAGGAGGGACAGCATGAAAACGAATTCGCGTTTTATTCAGGGCGCTTCTAAACCTGTTTTAAGCCTGGGGGTGATTTTGACCCTTCTGGGGATGGGTTTATGGATCTTACAATTAATCCGGGGACTGGGCGTTACAGGCCTGACCCAGGATGCCGTTTGGGGAATGTATATTGCCGGATTCTTTACCGCCGCCGGAGCGGGAGCCGGAGCCTTAGCCCTGGCTGGGCTCATGGCGCTGAACAGAGATGATACGGTTGATAACAGGGAGCAGTATAAACTTTTTAGTGTTGCACTGGCCAGCTTTGTAAGCGCCGGCGTTCTGATCGTTATCGATATCGGCAATGTAAGCCATATTTTCAGCATGATCTTCAGTTTTGAATACACCTCATCAATGGCACAGGATTTTTGGGCCTTAATGATATGCCTGGTTGTCGCCGTCATTGGCTTGCTGAAAGCGAAATCGGGGAAAACGGGCTTGGTCTTTAATGTCATCTGTATTTTGGCTTCATTGACTCTCATCATCACTGAGGGGTTGATGCTATCCAGAGTCAGCGCGCATGCTTTTTGGGGAAGCGGTACGGTGGCGGCATTTATTATCAGTATGATCGTTGCGGGATGTGCTGTTTCCCTGTTTGTACTGAAAGAGGAGAAAAATGTTTTCCAGGTTCGCAAATATCTGATAATCGGGCTGCTGGCGTCCGCCTTATTGACGCTAAGCGAATTGCTTACCTTGACAGCCGCTTCTGAAGCTTCTACGGGTATGGAATTACAAAGTCTCCTTTCCGGTTCAGCAAGTCTTGCTTTTTGGGCCTATATCCTGGCCGGGCTGGTTATTCCGCTGGCGCTGCTTTTCAAGGTTCAGACTCCGATTGGCTTGAAGGTCAGCGCATTTTTAGCAGTTTTTGGCGTTCTTGCCGAAAAACTCTGGATCCTGATCGCCGGGATGGAGCATCCGCTGGTCGTTATACCGGGCAGAGGGGCTTACCATATTTCAGCGGTGGAGTTTTTTACAGTAGTGGGGATATCCGGTCTGGGCGTGTTAGCCTATGTAATTATTTCCGGGCTTTTTGATAGTCCCAGCCTGCACCAACAGGAGAAAGTTCACTTTACGCCATAATAAGATCACTCCCAATGAGAATTCACCAAAGGATCCAGCAAACAGCCGGATCCTTTTCAATGTATGGTGATGTAGGTATAATTATGATAAACTATCAAGTAGAAATATATGGAATGTTGCCTTAGCTAAGGGCTGACGTCCTGTCGGCTCTGAATCTGGGGGCGCGCGACTTTACGCTTCGGCAGCTCTCGAAACGTTCTACGCAATGCAATGCAAAAGGCCGCCATTCATGGCGGCAGTTTGATTGTGAATGTAATCTATTGGGATGTGATTATTTTGAGCAGATTTACATTTGTTGCATCTGACTATGAGTTACCGGAAATTGATTTATCAGGAATTATTAAACTTGAGGTTAAGGATCTAAAAGAAATGAATCCAAGACCAGAATCATTCTGGAATCTTGATGAACTTCCAGATGATTGTGAAGCGTTATATATCCCCGCGGGTAGTGAGCAGAGAGGGGGAGGTTACCCTTGAAAAGGAGTATTGTCATCTTATTAGTTGGACTATTCTTATTAGCAGGTGTTCTGGCTAAAGAGGCTAACGCATCTTGGGCTGCATTAAGTACAGAAGAAATAATTGAGAAATCTGATGTTGTATTAATTGGTGAAATAATTGGTCCTGATAGAGAAGAAAAAATTTCTACAAAGGGTTTGCCTGACTCATGGGCTACTCATTGGAAGGTTAAGGTCTATTATTACCTTAAAGGGAATCAGAAAGCAGAAGTGTTTACAGTTACTACTCCTGGTGCTAAAAACAAATCTCCTCAAAGTTCTATTGATTATCGTCTTGATCAATTTGGTAAAACCGTATTAATTTTTCTACAAAATAGAGAAGGGATATTCGAGCCACTTTCTCCACAAGGTATTGTTGTCTTGAAAGTAAATTACTATTCCCCGAAACAAGGTGAACAAATAAATGGGCAAACAGTGTTAAATGAATTTACAATCGTAAACCCGCAGATTAATGACCGTTCTATATTGGAGAAATATATTTCTGACAATCAGACAATTCTAATCCCGGAACACGGAATGTCAGATTCATACTCAAACTCAGGAAATTCCAATAAATTAAAGATAATTACAATAGTAATTTTGATCATTGCGTTAATATCAACCGGTTCATGGTTTATAGTAAAACAATTTCAGAAGGGTTAAGTAAACATTTGGGGAGGCCGAACATCATATAACACAGCATTCCCACAACTTTGCTAATATGAAAGCGGTATGACGCTGCGGGAATGCTTAAACGTTATCAGACATTGGCCTATTTTAGTAGATATCGGTATCTTTCTGGTTCTAAGCGGATTTCTTGAGCCAAAGACTGATATTCTTGGGCTAAAACTATAGAACGAATACGCTGGCCATCACTATCTCGTGGCATAACGAAACCGCTGTCAATCCATTTCTTAACCTTATCTCTAATTGTTCTATCAGAGAGATTTAACCACTTCCTCAAATCAGAAGTACTCGCCCAATTGTTTTGAAAAGCAAGCTTTGTAAAAACGATTCTTTGATTTGGGTCTAGTATTCTAATAAGTTCTGGTTCAACCGTAGTATATTCTCGACTTTTTTCTTCAACCAGATTAGCTGCTTCAACAAAGACTTCAGATAAACCGGAAATGAAAAACTCAAGCCACTGAGTAATGTCACAATCGTTTCTACCGTAATAATAATTGTGCTGTAAACCCATTTGTAAATTCTTGTAGTATTCCTTTAAATTGCGGTCATAAAAAGATTCTAGAACAAAAAGTCCTTTTAAACCCAAACCACCAAGCTTAAGAATATAGGTTGCAATCATTCTAGCGGTTCTTCCGTTTCCATCCATATAAGGATGTATAGTCAGAAATTGCCACATGAATATACCGGTTTTAATAGGCGAAGGAATTGATTGAGTATTAGGCGAATTGATCCAAGCTACAAGATCTTCTATTAGGATCGGAACATCTTGTGGCTCAGGGGGAAGATACCAGTTAGTTTGATTACGTTTGCCGACCTGATTTTGTTCAGTTCTGTATTCACTTAGTCGAGGCCTACGACCGTGGTTAATAACTCTGATGATTGCTGGAGCTTTTTAATAAATTCTTCAGTAATGGGCAATTGTCTTTCTTCGCACTCATCTAAATAGTCAATCGCTTTCATCAAGTTGTAAACTTCTTGTTGTTCCCCCGATGTATTCTGAAGATAGAGGGCTTCCCGTTTAGCTTGCTCATCAAGGGTATTACCCTCAAGCTTAGTTGATAAAATAACTGTTTCTTCTCTGGACTCCTTTTTTAAGGTGTCAAGGATTGAAGAAGGAAGCGGTAGGTTTTCAACAAGAATACTCGCTTTTTGAATTTCCATTAGATTTTGAGCTATTGTATTTGTAATTGTAAAACGTGGTTTATACATATAACTTACCTCCCCATGCATAATATAATTATATCATTGCCGCTAAATTGCCGCAATATTTATTCTGGTTATAATTTGATAAGGTCCCACTGCCATGGGTCAACATCGAACCGCACGGAATGTCATGAAACATAGTGTAATTTCCTTTATCATGGACTCATACGGAAAGGAGCGAGGCGATGGATTGGATCACAGGTATACAGAGAGCTGTGGATTATGTGGAAGCCCATATTACGGAATCAATAGACTATGAAGAAGCAGCGAAACAGGCCTATTCGTCCAGCTTTCATTTTCAGCGGGTTTTCAGCATACTTTGTGGCTTCACGTTAGGTGACTACATTCGGATGCGGCGCCTCTCTCTGGCAGGAAACGAGCTTGCGTCATCAGGCATCCGGGTAATCGACGCCGCGTTCAAGTACGGGTATGATACGCCTGAGAGTTTCAGCCGTGCTTTCACCCGATTCCACGGGGTATCACCCTCGCAGGCGAAACAGGGCGGCGCTGCGCTCAAATCCTTTTCTCCGCTTTCCGTAAAACTGATTTTAGACGGAGGAAACACGATGAATTACAGAATCGAGACCAAGGACGCATTTCAGATCATCTGCAAAAAAAAGCAGGTCTCCTGCAAGGCGGAACTAACGACGGAGGAAATCTCCCGTTTCTGGCAGGCTAGCAGCACGGACGGCACCATTCCTGCGCTGTGCAAGTACATCCCAGAGGATAATATCTTTCCGAACTGCATCGTAGGCGCCAGCTTTGGCAAGGATGCCAGTGACACGGAGTTTCCCTACGCCATCGGCGTCCATTATAACGGAATGCCTGTCAGCGATACCGGCTTGACTGTGGAGAATATTCCTGCTCACACTTATGTGGTGTTTCCCTGCATCGGCAAGATGCCGGAGGCGTTTCAGAAGCTTTATCAGCAGATCTACAGCGAGTTTTTCCCCACCAGTGAGTATCAGCCCTGCGGCGGTACGGATTTTGAGGCTTACCCCTCGGACAATGTGACGGACCCCGGCTACACCTGCGAAATCTGGGTCGCGGTGGAAAAGAAATAATCCAGCGGGAGAAGTGCCGAAAGGTGCTTCTCCAATTTCTGTTTTCAAGACGCATCGGTGCACTGATTCCGACAAAGTTCGAATTGGCTGATCTTCGTATTCCGATTTGCCTTGGAGGCTTTTATTCAATAAGAAGAAATCCAGCTGCACCGGACAGTTGGATTTCTTTTTTTTTCTCTATTGACAAAAAATGGAGGATCAGATAATATAATCACTGTATTAACTGTACTATATAAAATAATACAGTTGGAGGTAACGATGTTTCAATTGGATTATTTGGATCATAGGCCTTTATATGAACAGATTAAGGAAAAATTAAAAGCACTTATCATCAGCGGCGTCTTAAAACCCAATGAAAGGGTTCCGTCTGTTCGTGAAATGGCCCAGTCTCTCACCATAAACCCCAATACCATTCAGAAAGCTTACAAAGATCTGGAGCTGGAAGGATATATATACGCCATCCGTGCCAAAGGAAGCTTTGTTACACCCTTTAATGACAAAGTCAATCAAGCAAGAAGGGGTGACTTGATGCTGGAGATAGATAAACTTGTCTCAGAGCTTGCCTATATGAATATACCCAAAGAACAGCTTATTTCCAGGATTGAAGCAATATATTCAAAGAAGGAGGGCGAAAAAATTGATTGAGGTTAAAAATCTGACGAAAGGTTTTGGCAAAAATAAAGTTTTGCATGACTTAAGTATTAATGTCAGGAAAGCATCGGTATATGGCCTGCTTGGGCCGAATGGTGCCGGAAAAACTACGCTGATTAAGCATTTAACCGGATTATACCGCCAAGATCAAGGAACAGTGACAATTGACCATAAGCCGGTCTACGAAAATCCTGAGGTTAAGGCTCAAATAGTCTACATACCTGACGATTTATACTTCTTTTCTCAATACAGCATCGATGAAACAGCAAAGTTTTACGCAAAAATATATCCCCAATGGAATTGGAACAGGTATGAGCAATTAAAGCAGGTATTTCCTATCGACAGCAAGAGAAGGGTTGTCAAACTCTCGAAAGGGATGCAGAAACAGGTGGCCTTCTGGCTGGGGATTTGCGCAATGCCCAGGGTGATGGTCCTTGATGAACCCGTCGACGGTCTTGACCCTGTCATGCGAAAAAAAGTATGGAGTCTTGTACTTCAGGATGTCGCCGAAAGAGAGGTAACCGTATTGGTGTCATCCCACAATTTGAGAGAACTGGAAGATGTCTGTGATCACGTCGGAATACTTCACAATGGAAAAATCGTTGTGGAGAGAGAACTTGATGACATGAAATCGGATATCCACAAATTTCAGATTGCATTCTCTGATGGCATTCCGGAGGGATTCCTCGAAGATACACATATTTTGCACAAGACCCAGACAGGAAGCATACTGCTGCTTATTGCCAGAGGAGATAAGGACGAATTAATGCAAAAAGTAAAATCAGCGAATCCGGTTATTTTGGATGTACTTCCCCTGACGCTGGAAGAAATTTTTATTTATGAATTGGGAGGAATGGGCTATGACATTCAAAATATCCTTATTTAAAAAAGCGTTGATCTTAAGTGATTTTAAACGTTACTGGTGGCTAAGCGTCCTGTATGCCCTGGCTCTTTTTATTGATATGCCTTTCAGGCACCTGATGGACACGCTGAAAATAGAAATCTTCAATACACAATGGCTCCAAGATACGGTAGACAGGACGTTAAGCCTTTCAGAAAACGGGCTTCAGAATATTTTACTCTGTACGGTGCCGGTTTTATTGGCAGTGCTCATATTCAGATACTTGCAGGCAGACAAGTCATCCGTTATGATGCACAGCTTGCCATATAACAGGAGTTCTCATTATGCCAGCCGCTGTTTTTCAGGCCTCGTTCTTTTACTGCTGCCTGCAGTGCTGAATTGTTTCATTCTCATACTGTTAAAATACGTTACGGTACTCGGAAGTTATTATACGCTGCCTAAGATATTAATGTGGCTGGGATTACACGTATTGTTCAGTGTCTTGTTTTATAGTGTAACTGTATTTGTTGGCATGTTCACCGGATCTTCCATTGCCCAAATCGTGTTTACTTATATCTTTCATGTACTGCCGGTGGGAATTTATGCTTTGATTACCTACAGCTTAGGGCAATTATTGCACGGATTCGCCAACACCTACTCACTGTTTTTCGAGGATACTTATCCGATATTCTTGCTTTTAAATGGGAGGCTGATGGGAACAACGTATACGGTGCATACTGTCGGCTACTTTATTGTATACCTGATAGCGGCAGTGCTATTTTTGGGCTTGGGATGGTTGGTTTACAAATACAGAAAACTCGAAACGGCCGGAGACATTATTGCTTTTCCCGCCTTATACCCGGTATTCAAATATGGGGTAACCTTCTGTTTGATGCTTGTTGGAGGGTCCTATTTTAGCAGTCTTGCCGGACAGTCTTTGCCTTTGCTGATGATTGGCTATTTTTTAGGTTCGGTCCTGGGGTACTTTATTGCCGAAATTTTGATTCATAAATCTTTTAAGGTTTTGCATTCCTATAAGGGCTATTTATGCTATTCCGCTGTGATTCTGATCCTTTTTGGAGCAATCTCTCTGGATGTTGGTGGCTTTGTTAACCGTGTACCAAACCCGGAGGAAGTGGACAAAGTTTATATTGGGTATAACATCGAAGAGTGGACTTATTATGAAAAAGAAAAAAAGCCGGAATACCTGGAATATCGGTACGGGAAGTATTACTTCGAAAATAACAATCCTGTATTCTTTGTAAGCAAGGAAAATATTGCAAGAATGACGGAGCTTCACAACTATTTGATAAAAGAAAGGAATAAGGCTGAAGGCCAACCCCGTTATCTTATTTATACACTGAAAAGCGGGGGCTATATCATCAGGCAATACAACGTTAATGAAGCCGATCAGGAAGATGCTGCTTTGTTAAAACCGATTTATGAATCCGGTGAGTATAAAAGCTTGAGATACCCGGTAATGAGCCTAAAGCCGGAAGATATCAAACTGATCACACTCAGCGATCATCGCAGCAGCAAAAAGCCGCTCATTCTCACAGGCAGCACGGACCTTAAGGAATTTACAGAAATCCTGAAAGATGAAATAAGTAAAATGTCCTATCAGGAAATGACGTCAAATAAGAAGGAAAATATCAACATCTCCGTGCTGGACAATGAAGATAAAACAACAAACATCATGCTTCAAAGCAGTTTTACTTTGCTGATAAAGTGGCTTGAAGAAAAGGGATATTACGACCAATTTGCCCTGCTCTTGGAGGACATCGAATCTGTCGAGCTGGAAAACTATGAAGAAAGGATGATAGCAAATAGTGCAAGAAATTCAGGTGAAGCAGTAATCCCCAAGAAGGTGGAAATTAAAGAGCCTGAAGTGATTGCGGAGTTATTCAATATGGATGATTCGAGAACAAGCTATAACACCAATACTGTTATCGTGCACTTCAATGTCCAAAATGGTATGAGTAGTAGTTCCTGGGAAAGGTATATCAACATGGATACGGAAGTTTCGGAAAAATTAAAGGGATATTTTAGGCAGTTGGAAAATAATTAAATTCAGTACGAGTTTCACATACTCAGTTTCCCGAGTCGGGGCAGGAAGTTCTATTAAATGGGAAAGCTGCCTTCATCGGTAAAGAATTTGATAAGGTGCTTCATTTGAGGCGTCTTTTCTTTTTTGGGTGATGCATCCTTGCACGAAATACATTCTGTGCAAGGATGCAATAGTTGGAGAAATCATAAGAAATATAGAGAAATCATGATAAAATGTAAAAGGAGATAATTATTGCCATATTTGGAGGTGTTTAAATGTAGAGGAAGAACAGAAAGTACATATCAAGAAGATATTTAACCCTTAAATTTAATGAAAATATTTGAGGTAATAATAATGACGCTTGCAAGTAAATCAGATACCAATAACAGTTCAGCCCGACTGGAATGCATTGATATTTTCAGGGGGCTGACCATGGCGCTGATGCTGATGGTGAATAATCCGGGTAATCCGAATACGATTCCTGTCCAATTGGAGCATGCCTCTTGGAATGGATTTACGCTGGCAGACCTGGTATTCCCTTTCTTTTTATTTATCATGGGCGTTGTCGTACCGGTTTCCATTAATAACAGATTGGCAAAAGGCACCGGCAAAATAACCATCATCGTTCATATTTTTCTCCGCAGCATTCAGATCTTTTTACTTGGTTTGGTGTTGAACGGTTTCCCACTTTTTGATCTGAATACGATCAGGATCCCGGGCGTCCTGCAGAGGATTGCCGTAGTCTATTTATTCTCGGCTCTCTTATACCTGCTTTGCAAGTCCATATTCAAAAAAGAAACGGTTCAGATGGGTGTCCAGCTTCTGACGTCGGTTTTTCTCCTGCTTTTGTATGGTGTATTGCTAAAGGTTGTACATGTTCCCGGATATGGGCAAGGGGTCATGGAACTTCAAGGGAATCTTGTCCAGTACATTGATCTGAAACTCCTGCCCGGACATCTTTATAAACCCGACTGGGACCCCGAAGGGATTCTTAGCACCCTGCCGGCTCTCGCTTCGGGAATCATAGGGGTTCTAGCAGGCATGATCCTGATAAAGCCAAATAAATGGATCATAAAAATGGCTGTCTTTATAGGCAGCGGGGGATTGCTGCTTCTAGCTGCGGCATTGTTGAATACTGTCTTTCCGTATAATAAAAACCTCTGGTCGAGTTCCTATGTTCTGCTGACATCCGGCCTTGGCATCCTGCTTTTGGCTTTTTTCTACTTGCTTACGGACCGGATGAAAAGCGGGAAAATCTTTAAGCCTTTTAAAGCCATAGGGGCCAGCGCTATTTTCGTCTATTTTGTGTCAGAGCTGATTCGGAGAACGCTTTGGTTAATTCCGGTGCAGGACGCTACGGGCAGCACAATGACGCTTAAAATTTGGCTTACGACAAGGCTTATCAGCCCATGGGCACATGGGCTGGATTCCTTGTATTTCTCCATTTTTTACGTAATGGTCTGGCTGGTGATTATGGGTGTTCTTTATCACCGTAAGATCTATATTCGGCTTTAAGCTTAACAGAAGATTGGTGCCGTCCGAGTTTATGTTAGGCGGGAGGCGCATGATGAACCGCATTTTAATTGGATGCTTGGACAGCGTGTTTTGACAAAACTTTGCCCAATTCAGGTTATACTCCTAATGGCAATAAAGGGGCGTGCCAGTTATGGACACCGGTAATAAAGAGGTGCTAAACGATACACCCCATTAACGTTTCTAATGTTCGGCATAGGAGGAGAAATAGGTGAGAAAGTTTTTCATTGGCTTCACAGCTTGTCTTCTGTCTCTAACCTTGTTGGGCTGCCAGCCAAGCACCAAGACAGATAACGCGCCGTCTAAGTCTGATAACAATACGCCTGCTGTTATTGAAAGCGGCGTAAACAGTGAACTAAGCAATAAACAAAAACCGAATAGCGAAGCAAACAATCAAGCAAATGAACCTAAGAAAGAAGCGACAGCCTTTACAGACAACCAAGCTGAGGTTATCGCCATGAAAACGGCAGCGGCAGTTTTGAAATCCGTGCAAGCGGAGCTTTGGCCGGAAGCGAAATTCGATACGATATTACTGAGTAGACCAATGATACACAAAGACAATGATTTTTATCCCTGGAATACGGGGTACAGCAAAGATTTGGAAGTAGAAGCTTTCGCCATTGGCAATCAGGGCGATTACTCCAAAATGCAGGTCATCTATGTGGATGCCTTCGGCAAGGTGATAAATAACCAATTCTTTGAGGCCAAGATAACCGCCAAGGTGGCGGAAGAAATAGCTCTTGAAGCCGCAAAAAAGGCCAGGGAAACCGTGCCTTATTGGAAAGATGCGAAAATAGAGCACCGAGAAACCAGTTTGGCGTTATGTACACCTAATTATGTGTTTTCTTTGGATAACTTCAACAAAGAAACGAAACCGGTAGCAGCAGTAATGTATGAAGTTTGCTTCAGGGATTCAAGCGCCACGAGCAGCTTCTTATTTATTTACGTTGATGCCGCAACAGGAAATATCCTTGGTGCCAAGTATGGATCTGATTAGGAGCTTTGCAAGAATCTGATATGTTTTTTATTGGAGAGGTTACTGCCACTTGGTCAATATGCATGTAGTATAACGCAGCGGTAATCCGCAACCATTCTACGACATATCGGTCAAGGCCGCGCCATCTTGGCGCGGACAAAAAGAATTAGTTAGTGTCACAAAACTCCCGGCAGCGGTTTCTAGAGAATGGAACCGCAAAGGGGGGATAGACGGAAATGGAGGGTACAACCTTGATCAAGAAACTGCCCGATCCTGATTTTCAAACGATCTTCAGGACGCACTATCCGAAGGTTGTCCGCCAAATCTCCGGGTTCACCGGAAGCATCACCACAGCCGAAGATCTAGCTCAGGAAGTATTTCTCCGTTTATACCATTTGGATTGGACCCAAATCCATCATCTGGATGCCTGGCTCGCAAAATGCTGTTTTCGTGCCGCCTGCAATTATTTCCGGGGAGAAAACAGAAGAGCTGCCCGGGAAGCCTTGGAATACCAGATGAGTTATCCAACAATGAAATCGAGTGAAGAAAACCTGATCGAAGATTTGTTGATCCGGGAAGAAACCAAACGTTTTGTTTTTGAGGTGCTGTCAGGCCTTGAAGAGCGGGACCGGCTGCTCCTTCTGCTGAAGTACCAGGATTACAGCTATCGGGAAATCGCTGAAGCCCTAGAACTTAACCCCGCTTCCGTCGGCACGTTTCTGGCGCGGGCCAGAAAGCAGTTTAAAAATCTTTATCAGAAAGGGAGGGAAAAGGCATGATCTGTTCGTTCGAAAACGATCTGCAAGCGTATCTGGACGGAGAACTGAATAAAGAAGCGCGCAAAGCTTTGATGATTCATCTTGAACAATGCCCTTCCTGCCGTGATCAGCTCGCAGAATTGGACAGCCTTGGAAAATGGTCCGATCAAGTCTTCAGCCAGGCTTTTTTTCCCGATGCATGCGTATCTTCTCCTGAACAAGCCAATCCTGAATCAGCCTGGGCAAGATTCAGCCGAGCAGTCAGCGCTGACAGCCCCGCTGCGGATACGCCGGAGTCGGAGTCCACACGTTTACCAATCAACCCTTCCTCACCGCTGATCCCTTCCTTAACGAACGGTTCCCCCGCATATTTTGAAAGGAGTTGGAAAACTCTCATGAAAAAATACCGTAAACTGACGACAGGTCTCGTTGCAGCCGTTTTGTTGGTTGCTTTTCTAATGGTCCCTCAGGTACGGACATACGCCGGAGAGCTATTGGCTTTATTCCGAGCGGATAAGATTCAAATGGTAACCATTACGCCTCAGGACATTCAGCAAATCGAAAACTTTTTTGAATCAGGTAAAAACACCCCGATTGATATCAAGGATATTGGCAAAATAGCGATTGCCGAAGGTGACTTCGAGCAGAAGGTCTATGCTTCCGCCGCCGAAGCAAAAGCAGGCGGCGTCAGTCTACCCGCCTCGCCTGAAGGTTACACCGTAAGCAACGTCTGTGTGCAATCGGCAGCCAAAGTGGATATGACGCTGAATACGGACACCATTAATGCCGCCATGAAAAATTTAGGTTCGGAGGCCTTCTTCGACAACAGTCTCAACGGCAAGACATTCAGTGTCATGTGGCCCGGCTTTACTGATATCAATTATCAGGGAAGTTCAGCCCAACCTTTTGCCAACTTCGCTTACACCGTCATGAACTCCCCCGAGATTCAGGCTCCATCGCTGACCGACATTGATAAGCTCAGAACAACCTTGCTTCAGCTTCCGTTTATCCCGGAAAATATCCGCAGCCAGCTTGCCGGTATCGACGACTGGCAGAATACCCTTCCTATCCCGGCGATTCAAGGGACTACGGAAATTGACCGCACCGAGAAGGTCATGGTGAACGGCGGGGATGGCGTCTTTATCCTGGCCAAAGATCATTCCGCCCTTCTCCTTTGGGAGAACGCCGGTCAGCTTCATTCTCTACGGGCAAACCTCACCGCGGGAGCAGATGGGAACTCCGTAAAAGCGGATTTACTGAAACTTGCTGAAAATTTCTAATTTCTCTTACGATCATCTTACCGTCAGCAGGAACAAGTATACCGTTCTCTAAATAACTAGATATTTAAACCTTCATAGCTGGGTCTGTGTGCCACAGCTCCAGCGTAAGCGGAGCATAGATGCGGAGCGCGGCAGATAGCGCCATAGATGGCGCTATCTGCCAAGAGCGGAATGTGGGGCGCAACCAGACCCAAATGAATATTTTTGTATTTGGATAACTACGCAAAACACGACATGCATACCGGCTCAAAGCTTAAAATCAGTCTGTGGGTCACAAGTACTGCGGCAAGCGTAGTATGGAGTGCGTAGCGCGGCTGTTTGCGCCATGGAGGGCGCAATCAGCCGAAAAGCAGTATTGTGACACACAGACTAACCCAGATTATATATCATGCTGTTTATGGTTACCCACTTGTTGTTTTGGAAAGGAGACCTTTAATGACGGATTTGGCAATCCAAACCGAGGCTTTAAGCAAGCAATACAACGGCAAAGGGGGATGCCAAAATATTACCCTCCAGGTCCCTAAAGGCGTGGTGTATGGATTTATCGGGCCAAACGGAGCGGGCAAAAGCACATTTGTCCGCACGCTTTTAGGTTTACTGAGGCCGACAGGCGGCAAGGCCGAACTTTTAGGAAAGCCGCTCGGCGATCTTGAAGCACGCCGGAAAATAGGCTATCTGCCGGAACTTTTCCGTTATCCGGACTGGTTAACCGGACTCCAGCTTTTACATACGCATGCCGATCTGCTCGGTCTTAAATCTTCTTTACGGCCACAGCACTTTACGGCTTTACTGGAAAAGGTGTGCCTCAGCGGCAGAGAAAAAGAAAAGATCGCCAAATACAGCAAAGGCATGCAGCAAAGAATCGGTTTGGCCTGTGCCTTGCTGGGTGACCCGGAATTAATCTTTCTGGACGAACCGACTTCCGCCTTAGATCCGTTGGGCCGGATGGAGGTCCGCAGCCTGCTGGCGCAATTAAAGCAAGAAGGCAGGACGGTCTTTTTAAACAGCCATTTGCTGCAGGAAATCGAAACGGTCTGTGACCAGGTCGCGATCATCGACCAGGGCAAACTGATCACCCAAGGAGATTGGCGCAAACTTTGCCGTTTCCAAAACCGTTATAAGCTGATCGCTTCCGGTCTTGACCAGGAAGTCCTAAGCGACCTTCCTTATGTCATTGGCTCAGAGCTACGCCAAAATTTCGAACCTGAAGCTGGCACAGCCTTGAAAGCTGAATGGCAAATTGAGATTGAAAACACCGAAGAACTTCCGTCTTTGGTCAGAATACTGAGTGATCACGGGATAGGGGTCTACGAGCTCACGCCTCTGGAACCTCATCTGGAAGAAATATTCCTCTATTGGATGAACCGAAAGGAGCCGGAAAATGTGGACCATCGCTAAACTTTCTTTCAAAGAAATCCTCTATAAACGCATCTTCCTGATTGCTCTGATCATGACGTTGGCCTATTTGCTGCTGTATGGAATCGCGACCCATTATGCAGGCGCATCATCTTTAAAAACACTATACGAAATAGATCCTGCCCAGAAAGCAGCAATGAGTGTACAATTTAAAATCGTTGGTTCGCAGCTCTTAAGCATGGGCCTCTATTTTGCCAACTTTATTATTGGCCTGCTGACCATTCTGGCAACCGTCGGCAGTATTGCCGGCAATATTGAGAGTCATCAAATCGATCCGATCCTGACGAGGCCCATCCGGCGTCTGGATTTTCTTCTTGGAAGATTCCTGGGGTACGGAATCCTTTTAATGGTTTATACGTTATTTTTCTTTCTCTCCATCATCTTGGTGAATCATCTGTTTGGAGGCCCGCTGCAAGCGGATCTTTCTACCATCAACATCTTCAAAGCCAGCTTGGTTTTCGCTTGTGTTCCATTTATCGTGATTTCACCGGCGTTGTTTTTCAGCTCCATTGTAAGTACCATCAACAGCGGGATTATTCTCATCGTCCTCTATGGCATGAGCTTTATTGGCGGTTTTGTTGAACAACTGGGAAATATTCTTCATAATATCGCCTTGATTAATATTGGGATTGTCTCCAGCTTGCTGTTTCCCGCCGATAACCTGTTCCGCTATATGAACACACTCCTCGCCGGCAGCAGTGCAACGCCTTTCGATCCCGCATCCCTCTTCTATGGCAGCGGTTCACCGAGTGCCCTGATGCTCGTTTACTGTGCCGTCTACGTACTCCTGATTCTTCTGCTGGGAGTTCGGACATTTGCCCGCAGGGACATATAAGGCAGCCTACACCATTTGCGGCCCATATTAAATAAAAAATCCACATCTATCACGGCGTGGATTTACCGTCTTCTCACTGGCCGCCTCATCGCCATTATAAATTACAAGCAGGTCAATGTATGGTGATGTAGGTATAATTATGATAAACTATCAAGTAGAAATATATGGAATGTAAGGGGCGCCGGCCATGTCCGAATTCAAGAATAAGATTGCCTTAGCCAGATCGCTATGGGCAAACAAACAAATCATCAGGGTCAAACCTTCAATCAATTGGTTCCTGATGAAATACATGGGGAAGTTCCGTTTACTGAATGTCGGCGGGCAGCTGGTCCTTCATTCCCATTTGCCCCCGGTAAACAGTAAAGCCTTTACCCGCTTTATCAACGAGCACCTTCTGGCAAGGACGGAGGGGCCTTCCCACGCTCAAATCAGCCTGACCGATGCCTGTCCTCAGCATTGTGCCTATTGTTACAATAAGAATCGAAGCGGGGAACTTCTCAATACGGCAGAAATCAAACAGCTCATTCAGGATCTTAAGAAAATGGGTGTTTTCTGGCTGGGTTTTACCGGCGGGGAGCCGCTTATGAACAAAGATCTCGTAGAGATCGTCCAAAGCGCCAGAGATGATTGCGCCATTAAGCTGTTTACCACAGGCATGGGTATTACAAAAGAGCTGGCGGCGGAGTTAAAGCGGGCGGGCCTTTGCTATGTCTCGATCAGCCTGGATCATTGGCAGGAGGAAGAACATGACGGGATCAGAGGATGCCGTGGGGCTTTCCAGGCAGCGCTTCAAGCGATCGAGATATTTAAAGGCACAGGCGTTCATGTCAGTGTATCGACGGTCATCTCCAGGAGGATGCTTCGGGAAAATCAGGTTGAGAAATTTCTGGCGTTCCTGATCAGCCTTGGAATCGATGAAGCCTGGTTGAGTGAAACCAAGCCAACGGTGGAAGCTTTTTGGAATGAGGCCGCAGTCCTTACCGAAGAAGAGCGTTTAAGCCTTGTGCACTTGCAGGATAAATACAATCAAGAGAGAAAAATCACGGTGAATTATCTTGGGCATTTTGAAGGTGGAGAGCATTTTGGCTGCAATGCAGGCCATAAAATGGTCTATATTGATGCCTTTGGCGAGGTAAGCCCGTGTGTGTTTACACCGATAACCTTCGGCAATGTCCGGGATAAATCGGCGCAAGCCGTTTTTTTGGAGATGAAAGCGCATTTTCCGTCGGAAAGCTGCTGCTTTATGAACAAAAATTATGCGTTACTGAAAAAACATTATAAAGGGCAGTCACCCCTTAGCAAAGAAGATACATTGGAGATGATGAAGGAAGTCCGGTTCAGTCCGTTGTCCGAATTTTCCCGGCTGTATTATAAGGGGTAAGGCTATCGGAATAAAGCCGTGGAAGTGAAATGATTGGAGTGAAGCAATAGGGATGAAATCATTGGGATGAACAGGTAGGAAAGAAGTAATGGGGATAGGATTATGGGGGTATAGGTTATGAGCTTGTATAAACTGTTCAGCTTGTTTGCAGCAGGGATATTTGCCGTTGTAGGCCTGATTTTTCTGTTCTTTCCTGATGCGGCCCTGGTATTCTTTAACCGTATTTCCGGTTATTTTGGATTACCCGAAGCTTCGTTTGAAGGCGCCGGGTTTTATCTGACACTGGCAGTTGCTTATATGTATCTTGTTACTTTGCTTGCCATCCTGATGTATCGAAATCCGGCGCAGCACATCTATCCGTTTTTATTGACCCATGCCAA
This sequence comes from Dehalobacter sp., assembly GCF_030063005.1. Taxonomy (NCBI): domain Bacteria; kingdom Bacillati; phylum Bacillota; class Clostridia; order Eubacteriales; family Desulfitobacteriaceae; genus Dehalobacter; species Dehalobacter sp. Next base: position 37,484 of record NZ_JAPDHR010000023.1, on the reverse strand, counting down.
ACTGGCATCTTCCATCCTTTCTCTGCTTTTATTTTTCATTTACCAGCCCTACCTGATTTTTTTTGCCAACTTCGTTGTTGATGGGTTGATTGGTTTAGCGGCACTGTATTTTTACCTAAAAATAAGGAAAACCGGACTTAGCGGTAATGCTTAGCGCTTTTGGCGAAGACTGAAAAAACAGGGAGTCAATGATGCTTCTGAAAATCATCCAGCGCTGCCTGCCTGAATGGATCAAGAGGAAAAAACTGAAGGAATTGTTCCGCTTGACGGCGGATGCTTTCCAAAGTGAGCTGCCGGAGCTAAAGGGGCTTTCTTCGGCTGCGCTTCTCCCGCAATACGCCTTATTTACCAAAGAACAAGCGGAAAATCATTTGCAGAGCGGACGCCCCCTTGAACAAGTCAAACAGCGGCTGTACCAAAATGCTTATCGATTCGGACGGAACTTGAGAAAAACCCTGCATATCGGAACCTGGGAAGAGGCTGTTACGGCCCTGAAGGTGATCTATCAGTTGATCGGCATTGATTTTCAATGTGACCGGCAGGGGGAAATCATCATCCGGCAGTGCTATTTCAGCAGTTATTATTCCGGGGAAGTCTGCAAACTGATTTCCGCGCTGGATGAAGGGCTGGCTGCGGGGCTTTCAGGCGGCGGCAGGCTGTGTTTCCAGCACAGGATTACGGAAGGCAATGAATGCTGTAAAGGATATTTTCAAAGGGAACTTCAGGTAAAAAGTAAGGACGGTTCAACATGAAAAGGGTAATCGTCGTCGGCAGCGGTGCGGGAGGGGCTGCCTCGGCCAAGAAACTGCAGGGGAAGTTTCAGGTGACAGTCCTGGAGGCAGGCCGGGAATTCAAGCCGTTTTCTATCAATTTATCTATTCTGGAAAAGTTAAGAAAAACCGGACTGTTCTTCGATGAGAGGAAAATACAACTGCTGTTTCCGTCGATGAGCGTCAGGAAAACCCCGGATAGTATGGTAATGGTCAGCGGCAGGGGCTTAGGCGGGACGACCACGCTTTCGGCAGGAAATGCGCTGCGTATGGACAAGGGGCTTAAGGATCTTGGCATTGATCTGGATGATGAATTTGAGGAGCTTTACAGGGAAATCCCTGTCACCGATGACCATCGGCCTAAATGGCGGAATTCCACCAAAAGGCTGTTTGAAATATGCACGGAAATGCACCTGAATCCTGTGCCTTTGCCTAAGCTGGGTAATTATCAGCGCTGTACCGGCTGCGGGAGGTGTGTCCTGGGCTGCCGGTATCATGTCAAATGGGACAGCCGTCAATTTCTGAACGCTGCACAGGATTTGGGTGCGGAGCTCATCACAGGCTGTCAGGTAGTAAAGCTTGTAACGGAAAAGGGTCTCGTAAAAGGGGTCCAGGCCCAAAAAGGCTTCAACTCCGTATTTTACCCGGCGGATATTGTAATCCTGGCGGCAGGCGGATTTTCAACCCCCGTCATTCTTCAAAACTCGGGGATCGAATGCGAAAGCAAATTATTCGTTGATCCGGTTCTCTGCGTGGCTGCCCGGCAAAAAGGAAGTCTTCAGAACAAAGAGCTTTCGATGCCCTTTGCCGTACAGAGGGAGCATGCTATTTTATCCCCTTACTTTGATTATCTGAGCTTTTTCTTTCATCCTAGCTGGCGGTATCCTGCCCAGGATATTGTATCCCTGATGATCAAGCTGGCGGATTCAAGCGCCGGAACGGTTGATAACAAAAACATCAGGAAAACGCTGAGCGATATAGATCAGGAAAGATTGCGGGAGGAAGTCGGACTCTGCATGGAGATCCTTTCCACGTATGGGATAAAAAAAGATACTATTTTCCTGGGAACGATCAATGCCGGACACCCCGGCGGTATGCTGCCGCTTACCGCAGACGAAGCCGTGACCTTTCACAACCCCAGGCTGCCCGAGAACCTGTATGTAGCTGATGCAACGCTTTTCCCTGAGTCTTTGGGGAATCCGCCGATTTTAACGATCATGGCGATGGCGAAGAGGGTCAGTAAAATCATCATTGACAAAAATGGCCTGTAAAACAGGCTGTTTTTGATATCCATTCCATTCAATTTCCATCTCCTTCGCGGAGCCGATTTTATCCCCAGGAAGATTGAGGACGTACTTACTTGACAGATAAAGGAAAATAAACTATAGTGCATTATAGTAGTAATGTACTATAGTTTTATTTAGGATGAGGCAGGCATGAAATTGAAAATTGAAGGAATGAAACCGATTTATCTGCAAATTGCGGAATGGCTGGAAACCGAAATATTAAATGGGGCCATCGGTGTCAATGAAAAGATATATTCGCAGTATCAGCTTGCTGAAATGTATAATATCAACCCTGCTACCGCGGCAAAAGGGCTGACGATTTTGGCGGAGGCAAATATCCTGTACAAAAAAAGAGGGTTGGGTATGTTTGTTTCGGCCGATGCCGCCAAGCTAATCCTCAACCGGCGCAAAAACGATACGCTTAAGAATATGGTGATCGAGGTTATCGGAGAAGCCCATCGACTGGGGATAAATACGGAAGAACTAATAACGCTGATTAAAGAATTGACGGAGAAGGGGAGTGGGCTGAGTGACGTCTGTGATTGAATGTATAGAGCTGACCAAAGCTTATGGCCATGTAAAGGCGGTTAATCAACTGTCCATGCACGTTGAGGAAAATACGATAATTGGACTCATTGGACGCAATGGGGCTGGAAAAACAACACTCTTAAAGCTGGTTGCTGCATATTATCGTCCAACATCCGGTGAAATACGCGTATTTGGTGAAAATCCGTTTAACAGCCTCAAAGTATCATCCAACCTGATCTTTATCGATGATCAAATGAGCTGGCCAGTGAATTTATCTTTGGAAGATATTTTAAAGGCCGAAAGCTATTTTTATCCGAATTGGGACATGGGATTAGCAAGCCGCTTGCTAGCGTATTTTTTCACCAACCCCAAACAATATTATCACAAACTTTCCAAAGGAATGCGGAGTACGTTCAATATGATCATCGGCTTGTCAAGCCGGGCGGCACTGACCATCCTGGATGAACCGACGACCGGGATGGACTCGGCTGTCCGTAAGGATTTTTACCGGGCCCTCCTTAAAGACTACCTGCAATTTCCGCGCACGATGATCCTCTCCAGTCACTTACTGAGTGAAACGGAAGACATCTTAGAAAATATTGTGCTGATCAAAAACGGGAAAATGGTATTACAGCAGCCTGTAGACGATTTAAAGGAAATGGCGGTCGGACTTCAGGGCAAGGCAGAAATCGTCGCGGATTTTGGTCAGGGTAGGATGCTTTATCACCGGGAAACATTCGGCAATGATAGCGTCTATGCCGTCGTTAAGAACGATTTATCCGAAGACGACCGGCTTAAAGCCATAAGGCTGGGTATCGAAATTACAGCGGTATCGACCGATGATCTGTGCATTTACTTAACCGATCGGAAAAAGGGAGGGATCGATGATGTCCTTAGTGGAAACTAGATTCTTAAGTTTGGTTAAAAAACAGTTCATATATAAATGGAAAACGAATACAAGCTTTATTATCAGTATGATCATCGTGCAAATGCTGGCGCTTTGCCTGTCATTTAATGGCGTTATGACTTCCGGCACTGGAAACCAGTGGTTGAGTTTTACTTATAGTACATTGACAGGGGATATGATCATCATTTTTACCATGATCTGGTGCCTCATCATTGCCGGTACCTTAGCCACGGCCAATCGTCGCAATATTGATTTTTACCATGTGTCTAACCGTTTGACCAGCAATCTGGCGAATACGTTATTTCTGCTGACGACCAGCATCGTCAGCGGTATTTCCACTGTTTTGGGAAGTGTCCTGTTGCGCGTCCTGTTCTATGCTATCCATGGCACTCAGTTTCTAAGCGAAGGTGAAGCTTTTAGCCTGCCCCCGCGTTATCTGATGCTGGGAATCATCGTCACGGCCACCTACCTATGGTTGCTGAGCGCCATCGGATATCTTTTTGGAGCGATCATTCAATTTTATCGGATTTTTGCCATCATTATTCCGGCCGTTATCATCGGGAGTTTGTTTTATTTCAACACCGTTGGCATTACTGTTGCCGGTGACGAGCATGTTAGCTTTATCAGGCAGCTCTGGAATTTCTACACGAGTGAAAGTACCCTGTGGCTTTTTATGCTTAAATCACTTCTGACAACAGGTTTGCTGTTCGCCGTCACAGCCCTGATGACCAACCGTATGGAGGTGAGAAAATGACAGTTCTGTTGATTCTTATTGTTGTTTTGGCAGCGATTATTGTTGCGATTGCCAGGTACAGCGGCCATAAAGTATCTGTACACTTATTTAAGTGGGTAGCCGGCGTGTACGGGTTCATTTTGATCGCCGGCCTTTTTGCCCTATATTTACTGCCTGCGGATCAACTCCTTCAAGGCAGTGTAACTCAGCCACAAATCATTAGTGGATCAAATTTCTATGAATTAGGCGGACAAGGCAAATTCGACCAGACAGAAGGAATTCATAGACTGGATCTGCAGACTTTTGATTATAGCGGTGAGAAATTGGTGGTTGATTCTGATGGGGGAATCTTTGTGTTTGCTCAACGAAAAAATACGGATGACGGGATAATTGCAGTTAAATTTTATACAAGTATTTCTACATTTAACGGATTGGATGTTTCGGACAAGGTTAAACCCCCTTATGTCACGCTACAAAGTGGGATTTTGAAGGTTCGTTTGCAAGAGCTTGCGGATTTTAAATACTACAGTTTCCGCTATGAACTGCCTATCCGGCAATTCTTAGGCGTAGCTGAAAAGAAGTATGATAACCCTCATGAAATGAATTTTGCTCTGTATCTGGAGATCCCCAAAAATGTGCAGGTCGAAGGACTCGATTATGGGGTGATAATCGTGGACGAAGAGGGAAAGTAACTGCCGCTTGCTATCTGTCGTGTGGCTAAAAGTATCATGCATTATTTTGTGGTCACCCCGCCTCTTCCCGATGATGTCAGTCATATTCCGTTTCGGTTAACGGTCAAACCTTTTCAGGATTTTCCCGAAACCAAACACATCCCAACAGAAGAAGTGACGGTGACTTTTGCGCCCAATAAAAGGGTATAATCAATGCGCTGTAAACTTCTTGAGGTGAAAAACATAAAAATAAAGGCTATAAAGCCTTCACCTTGTTATCAATGATTTTAATTTGGGCACTGTTTTCCGTCAAATCATCCCGTATCTCTTGTATTGCCTGCCAGGACATATCTTGCTTTTCGCTGACTTTATCAACTTTGTTCTCGAGTTTTTCAACTTTGTTCTCAAGTCTATCTATTTTGTCACTAAGCGTTTTATTTTCTGCTCGCAAAGATTTTTCCATTGAATTTAATTTATCCAGGATTATATCCGATTTATCCATAGGCTCGCCCTCCTGACCTTTAGCAATATCATATCACTTTCCAGTTGTTTGGACAAGAATAGTTATTTCCATAAATATTCATTTTCTGCAATCAGATCGTAATGGCTATTGTCTTCGCTTATCGAGGCAATAGCCTAATTAAGGTTTCACTCATTTCGTGTCTTTCAGGCAGGCTTGTCACGTAGTCTTTAACAGAATAACTGAAATTTACCATTCTGAGCGTATATAATAGCGTGATTTTACCAAAATTAAAAAACCGGCATCACAGCCGTGTTGACAAGGTTGGATTGTTATAAAATTATACCATTTCGTCCATATACGCTATTATTTCGTTTATATATAATGAGCACATATAACGAAGTAATAGGTTAAATTCTTAAATAATCTGTGAGACTGGGGGGGACTTGCAATCAAAATAATTATTCTAGGCGGGTTTTTGGGTTCAGGGAAAACCAGTGTCCTCTTGCAGTTGGCGCATTCTATTGTTAACAGTTCTGAAAGAATAAAAGAAACAACTGTTGCAATTATAGAAAATGAAATTGGTCAGGTTGGGATTGACGATAAAGTATTACGAAGAAATGGTTATGAAGTAAGAGATATTTTCTCAGGTTGCATCTGTTGTAGTTTAAACAACGATCTCATCACAGGCATTCAAGACATCGCGCGTAAAAATGACCCCGAATGGCTGATCATTGAGGCAACAGGCGTTGCATATCCAAGCAGCATCTCAGATTCAATTTACAATAATCTTAGGATGACAGCCCGAATCGTGACAATAGTTGATGCTAGCCGCTGGCAACGGATCCGCATTCCTTTAGAGAGACTGATTGAAGGACAACTGAGTAATGCACAGATCATTCTTATCAATAAAACAGATCTTGTAGATGAAGAAACACTGAATAAAATCGAAAATGACGTTCGAAACCTAAATGACAAAGCCGCATTATACCGCATCAGTGGGATGAGTGAAATTGATGAGACGATATTGCAGGTGATAAGAAGTGGTTGAATTCAGCAGCGATACAGAATTGTCAAAACGGGGAAAATATCGAATTAAAACGACAATACAGGAAGGCGCATTTGCAGTCTCAGGTGAAAATACGATTCAGCATGAGGATTGTAATAAGATAAAAAACATCATAGAAAATGAAATCAAGGCGCTGAATTCCTGGGTCTTGGACCGAGGCGGTATTATCGGACATGTCAAAGGATTTCTTTCTGCCAACAATCATTCGGTTATGATTTCTTCAACAGGGGATGAAGTATACTGCCACACCCATGAATCAGCAGGTTCGATAAATGAAGATGTACAAGTCAGTTTAGTATTGATCGTATTTAATGTTTCACAATTAGGACTGGAAGAACAACTGATCGCAATATTTGACAGACTTGAAGATGATCAAGAAAGCCCTAGACGGATCGGAGGTGACACAGAAAGGAGAAGCGACTGGAAATTTGAACTACACAGGTGAAGAAGGCGTTCAATAGTATAAGAAGTATTATAAGAAGTATTATAACAAGTAGATAGGAGATTCTTAAGCATGATTATTATTGGTGAAAAAATTAATGGTGCAATTCCTTCTGTAGCAAGAGCAATCGCTGAAAAGGATGCAGGCTTTATTGACAATCTAGCTAAAACTCAGGCTGATGCAGGAGCAAACTTCATTGATGTATGTGCATCAGTGGAAGATAGCCTTGAACTCGAAACAATGAAATGGCTTATCGACTTGGTTCAGGAAGTTACCGATACGCCGATAGCGATAGACAGTCCCCATGCCCATATCTGCGTTGAAGCCATGAAGTTCTGCAAAAAGCCAGGGATTATCAATTCAGTCTCCGGCGAAGGGAACAAGATCGAACTCGTGTTTCCTGTCATCGCGGATACGAAATGGGAATGCGTGGCCCTCTTGTGCGATGACACCGGAATTCCTAAGACAGCCGAAAAAAGGATGGAAGTGTTTAGGAAGATCATGGAAAAAGCCAAAGCACACAATATTGCTCCATCACGCTTGCACATCGATCCGTTGGTAGAAATGCTCTGTACGTCTGAAGATGGTATTAATATGGTGGTTGACGTTATTAAAGACATTAAAGCTCAGTATCCAGCTATCCATGTAACCGGGGGTTTAAGCAATATTTCCTTTAATCTTCCGGCTAGAAGACTGGTGAATCAGGCATTTATCGTACTGGCGATGAACGCGGGAATGGATAGTGGGATTATCGCTCCAACTAACCAAGATTTAATGGGGATGATCTATGCAACAGAAGCACTCTTAGGGAAAGACGACTACTGCATGGAATACATTGGTGCATATCGAGAAGAATTATTTGGTCAAAAAAAATAATTTTAAATAACTCTCTCGAAATTAAATCAACTAAAGAGGAGGACGTAGAAATGCCTAAGATGGAAGAATTAAAAGCAAAGGTTGAGGCAGGAAAAGCGAAACTTGTTCCAGGGTTAGTACAAGAAGCGTTAGACGCGGGAAATGATGCTCAAAGTATACTCAAGGCGATGATAGAATCCATGGGAGTTGTGGGAGACAAATTTTCTTCAGGAGAAGTATTTATTCCTGAAATGTTGATGGCTGCTAAAGGGATGGCGAAGGGTGTCGAGGTGCTAAAACCGCTTCTAGCTGGAGGAAGCTCCACTTCCTTAGGTACCTGCATTATTGGTACGGTTGAAGGGGATCTTCATGACATCGGCAAAAATCTGGTAGCTATGATGATTGAAAGCGCTGGATTTGAAGTAGTCGACCTTGGTGTAGACGTACCGATCGCTAAATTTATTGAGGCTATCAAAGAAACTAAAAACGTTACCTTAGTGGCCTTGTCAGGACTTCTAACAACCACCATGCCCGCATTGAAAGCTACTGTTGAAGCAATCAAAGCTAGCGGAATGACTGGTTTCAAGATCATTGTCGGTGGAGCACCTGTTACACCAGAATTCGCGGCTTCAATCGGTTCCGATGCTTATGCTCCTGATGCAGGCGGTGCTGCTGTAAAGGCGAAGGAGTTAGTTTCCTAAGATAAATGATCAGGATAACCTTGTATCCACAAAGATTTAGAGATTATAAGGATTTTATAAACTCTAAACTTATTAATGAAAGGATGGGTTCAAATGAATCAGAGAGAAAATTTTCAAGTAATGTTGGATGGAGGAAAGCCTGAGTTTATTCCATTGTACATGGAGTTATATAAAGTGTGTTTATTAGGAGCAAATCAAATTGATCAACCTTGGAACGGAGGACTTGATCCCTTTGGCGTCAATTGGATAGCAACCAAAGAAGGTGTGATTCCAGAACCGAATAAATTTTTGTTTGATGATATTGCTGATTGGAAAAAATATGTTCATTTCCCCAATATAGACACATTAGGCATTGAAGGGGTCGCTCAATTTGAATTGGCTGGCTGCAATCGTGACGAGCAGATTGTCAATGTTTTTAGTACTACTGGTTTGTTTGAAAGACTGGCAGCTTTCATGGGATTTGAAAATGCCCTCTGTTCGTTAATTGAAGATCCGGAGTCATGTCAGGAATTTTTTGAAGCCATGGCTGATTACAAGATTGCATGTCACAACCGCTTTATTGAAGTATATCAGCCGGGTATCATCACCTATTTTGATGATCTGGCCACAGCCAATGGGCTGTTTATGTCGCCAGCTGTGTATCGATCATTAATCAAACCTTCACATAAGCGAATCATCGAAGCGGTGACATCCCGAGGTGTCATCTTTGCACAACATACCTGCGGACGATGTGAAGAAATTATTGAAGATTATGTGGAAATGGGTGTAAAAATATGGAATGCTGCACAGATCAGCAATGATCTCGAAGGAATTATGGATAAATATAAAGGCCGCCTTATTGTAGAAGGGGGTTGGGATTCATCCGGACCGGTGAGCTATCTTGGTGCTTCTACTGAGGACGTCATTGCCGAAGCTTTAAGATGTGCTAAGCAATATGGGCCGAAAGGTAATTACATTCTAGTACCGGTACTTATGAATGAAAAAGGCAATTCTGTAATGGTAGGTGATGATCGCCTGGGGCCAATGATTGAAGCATGGCATAAGGTAAATAAACTATAGGCGTTGACTGATATATATTTGAACAAAACAAAACATGGTAAAAACGGTAACCTCCTGGATGATGGAAAAAACATTATGCAGGAGGTTTTTAGAATATATAAGACATTGTCCACTAGGAGTTCTATAATTGTTTATCCTTCATATTTAATTCTGAAAATTGATGATATAATAATACCTGAAGGTAAGATATTTGTTTTTATAGGCGGTCAGAATGAAAGATCAAACAAGTCAAAACAGAATCATTGACTTTGTGGATATCGGAACCTTGAAAGAAATATTGGACTCATTTACAACGACCACCAGTTTGATGGCCGATATTGTTGATGTTGAGGGCATATCTATTTTCCCAAGAAGCGGTATTAAAAAATGCTGTAGATTCTGCCGTATTATATATGGACTGAAAGATGGAAACAATAGGTGCCAGAGTGCCTATAAAAGGGCAGGGAAACAGGCAGCCATGTTTGGTGAACCATACATTTTCCGCTGTCCGTCAGGTCTGATTGAATGGGCGGCACCGATCATACTGAACGGAGAGCATGTGGGAACGATTATCTGTGGTCAAGTGCTGATGTGGAAGCCGGAAGAGTTCTTTTGGATTGAACTCAGAGAAATGAACAAGTCGCTTACCACAGACTTTCAGGATCTATTTGAAGCGGTGCGCGAACTTCCAATTATATCTGGTCATCAGGTTCAGGCGGCAGCTTATCTGCTCTATGTGGTTGCCAATTATATCACGAAAGCTGGGTGGGAGAATTATGAACAGATTAAGGAATTCGCCAGCCAGCAGTCAATGTATTATGCTGAAATTGAAAACAGAAAAATCCTGGAAAAACAGCTCGGCAGCAGTTCAGGCGGTTCGCTGGTTGACGAAAACGAAATAATGATAGAGTTGTACAAAAACGAAAAATCAGCAAAAGCCTATCTTCAGACTGTCATATTTGGGCTGAGGTATGAATCACACAACAATTTATCTGTGGTACGTGCCAAAATGACCGAATTGTTGGTAATTCTGTTACGGGTTACAAACCAGATGGGCTTGGAAATGTCACAGTTTCTGGATATCAATAACAACTATATCGGTAAGATTTATGAAACAAATTCTGTTGAAAACCTCTGTGTTCTTGCTTCAATAGCTGTGGACGCGTACTTAGAACGCATCAAGGAAACACAAAATAAACCCTTAAACGCAAATATAAAAATGATGATCGAATATATTGAAAATGAATATATGAAAAATCTTTCATTGAAAGCTATCTCAGATTCGGTTTGCCTGAGCCCTGGTTACGCCAGTAGAATGTTTAAAGACCATATGGGCATGTCAATTAATGATTATGTGTTAAAGGTACGCATCCAAAAAGCGAAAAAACTTCTTTTGAATCCCCACTATCAAATTCAGACTATTGCTGAAAATGTCGGTTTTTCGGACTCTGGTTATTTTACCAAGGTGTTCAAAACATCTGAAGGGATTACGCCAACTCAATTCCGAAAATACCATAAAAGATAGGGATGAAAAATGGAAAAAGTACTTGTTGAACTTCAGGAAGCCATTGAAAAAGGCCAGACCCAGATGGCGATGGATAAGACAAAAGAAGCTCTCAATAACGGGCTTCGAACAGATAAGATTATTGACACTGCCATCAACCCGGCGTTTAAAGATCTTGGATTAAGAATGTTTAATGGGGAAATTTATGTGACAGATGTGCTGATGTCCTCCAGAGCGGCACATGCGTCGATGTATGTAATGGAACCGATAATATCACGACACAGTGGTTCGAAAAAGGGGATTGTGGCAATTGGCACAGTTGCAGGAGATTTACATGATATCGGAAAGTCCTTAATCGTTATGGTGCTTCAGGGCAGCGGGTACACGGTTATTGACTTGGGCATTGATGTCACGGTGAAATCATTTATCGAGGCTGTCCGAAGGTATAAACCGGACGTTCTGGCGTTGTCTTCGCTTTTGACTACAACGCTGCCGGAATTAGGCTATATCATTAACGCATTAACCGAACAGGGGCTGCGTTCACAGGTTAAAGTCATCGTCGGTGGTGCACCGGTAACGGTTAAATATGCAGCTAGTATAAAAGCGGATGCCTATGCAGCTAATTTATTTGAAGCGAGCGAAGCGGTCGATGATTTAGTCAACAACCGAATCGGAAGATTCCTTGTATAGCAATTTTAATAGCCGCTTTAAGGGCGGTCGGCATTGAGAGTAAGGAAATAAACCGCTACTCCCTTGACTGATATGCTCCCTTCGTAGTAGACAGTTAAAATAATAAAACTGTTTCTATGAAGGGAGCATATCACCTTGACAGGGGCGGTTTATTTCCTTTTAAAGGATGGGAGGCGTCTGCTCAGCACTGCCGGTATCCTTTCTGACAATCACTTTTTCATAATAGCCTCCGTATCTGTGGTATAATTTTATTATAATACAAATAAATGGAAGAGTCAGAGGAAAAGCCATGTCGATGCGCGATAAGTTCTACGATCAATTCAAACCGGTCCACCGCGTCATTGGGATAGTATTGATCCCCATCATCCTGGATCTGGCGAACTATCTGCTCTATGAGAAAATTTTCCGGACAGAATACCTGCCTGCTCATAAGCTGCTAAACCTGAAGATCGGGCTTGTATCGGCGCCGCCGAGTGTGCGGTCTATCCTTGAGGACTTTCCGTCGCCTCTCTTTCAGGCTAACAATGGCAGCGTGTCCGGAATCGTAAACCAGTTGACCCTGTTTAATATCTTGCTGCTTCTCAGTGCGACGCTGATCCTTAGTTTCCTTCACAGCGGCTATTTGGGTGTATTGGCCGAGTCCGGACGCAGGCCCATGGGCTGGAAGGACTTCTTTGTGCTTGGCAATCAGTTCTGGTTGCGGTTTTTAGTCTTACAAGTCCTGGGCCTTTGGCCGCTGATCCTGATGCTGATTAACCCCGAACTGGTTTTTCTGGGGTTGATTAACGTCGTGTTTGTTTACGTCCAGTATGCGATTGTCGTCGATGAAGGGTCGATCAAAGAAAATTTTCAACGAGGAATTGGTTTTCTTCTGCAAAATTTGAAGCTGACCCTGATCATGGCCATCTACTTCGGCCTGATCTTCTCTTTTCTGGGAATTTTCATTCATGTCCTTGCGGGTCTGGGAAGGACAGGAATCATCATCGCCATTGTTTTGATCGCTTACCTGGGAGCGGTGGCCAATAAAACCGTGCTGGAAATCTACCGGGAGAAAAGCCAGGGGGAGCAAATGAATCCGGAAATTGAGAATATGGGCGGTCTTGATAGCGATGATCTTTGAGCAACGTTCTAGACTTCAAAAATTTTACAATTAATATGTATTTTATATCGGATTTGTTATATACTATAAGAAAAGAGGAACCATGCTCTATACATGATTCCTCACAACAGCCGCTTTGAGGGCGGTCGGCATTAGTAAACGGAATAGACCGTTATCATTTGCAGGTTGGCGGTCTATTTCCTTTTATGAAATGATAGTATCAAAACGACCAAAGTCGCAAATGAAACCATCAACATCAAAGCTTGAAATACTTCCATGGGCATCACCTCCTTTCCGGAGGGAATGCCGACCGCCCTGCACGCCATCTGTTGCAGGGCTATCATAACATATATTTACAAAATATTCCATATATTTAGAGCGTATAAAAAACAAGTGAATGATTTTTTAATCAAAGCGATGCAGGAGAGAATGTAGTTTTTTTCGATAACCTTCTATTTTGGGACAACCAATAGGATGTCTACATAAGATAGTATTGGGAGACGAAAACAGAATGTAGGAGATGATTATATGTATCTTTCCGGTCTAGCGTTTCTCCCTTTTCTGGCCAAATATATTATACGAAAACCTGTAGTCGCGCCGATTAATAATACGGTGGGGATAGTATCGCCCATATTAGCAGGAACGCGTCATTGGCCGCCAAGCCATAGGCCGCCTGCTTATCATCATCCGCCATGTCATCCACCTGTAAGACGGAGGCGTGGTTGCTGCTGCTAGATTTTTTAAAGAAACCCGAGGGAGAATTCCCTCGGGTGTTTTAATACATCGATATGCTTGTTGACATATCCAGTGGTGGGAAGTGATCAAGCATGATGATGATTAAACCGGATCTGCAATTTCCCCTCATCAAGCTTGGCGGAAGTAATCTGTTTATTTAATAAATGCGGTGGCAGCATCATGCACCGCTTTTCATTTTTTATGGTGATTTGAATCTCGCCGCCGGCCTGAGAAAGCGCCATTTCCGATTTGTCGGCAAAGGGCAGGTGGAAAATCAGGACATCCTGATCGTTATCCCGGAAGGTCTCCATTAGCCGTGTCCGGCATAAAACGGCCTCCGGATTCATTTTACCGTAGAGATCCCCGATCTGGGCCAGTACGGGAACCGATTTGAGTTCGTGTTTCAGCAGATTCAGGTAAAAGACGGGAAGATCAGCAAAGCTTTCCCTGATTTCGTTCAAGCCTTCATTTTGAAGTTCGACCCAGCGGTTGAAATAGCCGGATAGCGCTTCCTGCGGAAATACTTTATTGACGATGATGCCGTCTACCTGGTAATCAAACAGGCTCAGCCAAGTGAAGCTGCGTTTTGTTTCCTTGATGACGATTTTTTCAGGCGTCGTCACGAGGCGCACGGTGAGGACTTCTTTGTTGAGCATCAGGGCCTGAAGACGTTCGAGCTTAGCCATCAGCTTCGTCAGGTCTTCAAAGACATTATCTTTGGGCATCGGCACCTTAAGGACTTTTTCGACGACCGGTCCGGCAATCTTGACGGCCTGACGCTTCATGGGAAGAATTTTGCTGACGATTTCCCCGAGCATTTCCGGGTATTTCAGCAGGTTCAGCGTTTCACCCGTTGGGGCACAATCGACGATGATCACGTCATACTTTTTCTTTTCGTAATAATCCAACACCGTAAATAAGGAGAACAGCTCTTCAAGGCCGGGAAAAATGAGGAGTTCTTCCGCTTCAATCCCGCCCTCGGCCCGTGACAGGATCATTTGCTTGATATAGGATTTTAAGCTTCCCCAAGCTTTTTCGCTTTCCTTGACGACGTCGATTTCCAGGGCATCCAGGTTGGGGATGACTGCGGTTGGTTCACTGCCAAGCTTCATGGCGAGTGAATCAGACAAGCTGTGGGCTTGATCGGTGCTCATTAGGAGTACGCGGTGGCCTTCATTGGCCAGCCTAATGGCGGTTGCAGCGGCGACACAGGTCTTGCCGACACCGCCTTTTCCGGTATATAAAATGATACGCATGCTGTTTTCCTCCTAATTGATGGTTACCGAGTGAACGTTGCTGTGAGTTTCAGGTTGGTCTGTGTTTTTTGAGGTTTCGGAGCCGTCCATCAGGTATTCCAGCAGCAAATCTTTAACTTCTTTTTCAATGACGGACAGATGGTGTCTGACGTTCTCAGGCATCAAGGTTTCCAAGGCTTCCTTTTGCAGCCGTTTCGCTTCGAGCATTTTTTGGATGAATTCCGGATTAATGGCGGTATTCATGATATGACCTCCTTTATTTTGGTTCGAACCGTACAGTGAGCTTGCCATCGGTTAACTTGGCGGAGTTGACCAGGTAGTGGCGAAGGGTTGCGGGTTTTGGAATGCTGCGTTTGAAGTTCCCGATTTTCAAAATCAGATCGGTTGCGGACTCGTTGAAACGGATGTCGCCTTTTTCCACAAATGGCAGATCCAGGACTAAGGCATAGCCTGTTTCTGTCTTTTCATAATGCTCACCCGCTGATGGCGGCTGCAGCTCAAACAGAGGACTGCTCTCAGCAAGGATTTCCGCCAGGCGTCCGATGCCGCCGACACCGTTTAAATCGCTGTCAAACCAGGGGATGCGGCGGATAGTCCTGCCGGTAAATAAACTTTCAAGTTCCTCGGTGTATCGCGTCTGGATGGCGATCCATTCATCAAAAAACGGATTATTCAGATCCTGCGGTAAGATCCGGTTGATGAAAAGACAGTCCACATTGAAGCCGTAAAGATTCAAATACATGAAGTTGCGCTTCGTTTCTTCCACAACCATCTTTTCAGGTATGGTGACTAGGCGGATGGCCGTTGTTGCGGGATCTTTCAGAAGGGTCTGAAATTCAAGGAGTGTTACGTAGAGTCTCTCGATATCCGTCATGGCCTGCCGGTCAGGCAGCTGTACTTTGAAGACTGTTTTGGATATCGGGGAAAGGATCCTTAGCGCTGCCTTGCCGATCGGGAACATTTTCTCCATGTACCAGGACAGCAGTTCGGGAAACTTAAGCAGCGCCAGTGTTTCGCCTGTGGGCGCGCAGTCGACGATGATGCGGTCATAATGGCCGCTTTGATGAAGCGATAAGATTTTAAGCAAGGAAAACAGTTCATCCATACCCGGAAAAACAGCAATCTGTTCCAATTGTTCACTGGCCATGCCGCTGGAAGCAACCAGGCGGAGGAAGGCTTGTTTCATATCCTTGAAGTCGTTTTCCATAACGTCATGCGGATTGATCTCCAGCAAATGAAGGCCGTTATCCAGGGCCGTGATCTCACTGCCGAGTGTCAATTCAAATAAGTCGCCCAGATTATGGGCCATGTCGGTGCTGACAAGAAGCGTTTTCCGGCCATCACCCACGGAAAGCATGGCATGGGCTGCAGCGACACTTGTTTTACCGACGCCGCCTTTGCCTGTAAAGATCAAAATCGTACCCATCTCAAAAACTCCTTTCTTAGATTCGACAGACGAATAGTTCCATGATGGAAGTATTCGTTCTAAAGCAGACTGCCCGTCCGGCAGCCTGAGTCACAATCGTTAATCGTAATCAATCACTCATTGATCATTCAGTTGATGTTCACTTGAAGACTCACTCGATGATGATTTTTCGTATCGTCTGCGCGGGACTGTTCATCGCTTGGAACTGCTCCTTTTGCATAACAGAGATGACTTTCTCGATGATCGTGAAGATCAGGGCTGTTTCCTCGGAGGTCAGCTCGGAAAGAACCTTTTGTCCGTATTGCCTGAAGGTCGTAAGAATCTGTCGGATCTGATTCCTGCCGGACGCACTGAGACGAATGGTTACGACACGCTTGTCATCTTCATTCCGCTCGCGGCTGAGCAATGTTTGCTTCTCCATGCGGGAGATAATGCCGGTTGCCGTGTTTAGTGGAACACGCAGATACTGGGCGACCTGCGACATGGTGACATCCTCTTGGCGATATAAAAGCAGGAGGACGAGTAATTCATTTTTGGTGACGTTCAGCAGAATATTCGCCCATAACTCATTGGAGATCAGCGGTCTGATCCGGTCGATGAACTGAAATAGGGTATCTTCCATTAAGAGTTTTTCAGCATCCAAACTTAGTTCCTCCTTCGAAGTAATTTAATTCTACTCCGGAACTAAATGGACGTCAAGAGGAAAATTGTCGTTCAAAAATCTTACAATTAGTATGTGATTTAACTTAGGTATGGTATATACTATAAGCAAAGAGGAACCATGCTGATACCTGATTCCTCGTAACAGCCGCTTTTGGGCGGTCTATTTCTTTTTAGTGAAGGATATTGTTGATTAGGAGAATCCTATGGAAACAAATGATGCACTTACTCGGTTAATAAATCCCAGAATAACATTCTGTTGATGAAAGGGATAACGATATGAGCAGCAAAGAAGAGATACTGCGCCGGCTATTCGAGCTGCAGGATCTGAAATACAAAGAGTTTGCGTGCAAACTTATGCCGACGGTGAACCCGGAAAACGTGATCGGCGTCCGCACGCCGGATCTGCGGAAGCTCGCCAGGGAGTTTTCCAAAACGCCGGAGGCTTCGGAGTTCCTCAAAATCCTGCCGCATGCGTATTATGAAGAAAATAACCTGCACGGTTTCCTGATTGAAACGATCAGGGATTATGATACTGCTGTTGCCGCCGTTGACGAGTTTCTGCCGTACATAGACAACTGGGCAACCTGTGACCTCATTTCACCGAAGATATTCAAAAAGCACCTGCCCGAACTCTACGAAAAAATCAAAGTATGGCTGGTATCCGGCCGGACTTATACGGTGCGGTTTGGGATCGGAATGCTGATGCGCTTCTATCTCGATGACGATTTCCAGCCGGAGATGCTTGAGCTTGTGGCGGTTATCCGGTCAGACGAATACTATGTCAACATGATGATCGCCTGGTATTTCGCAACGGCATTGGCCAAGCAGTACGAAGCGGTCTTGCCGTACATACAGGAACAGCGTTTGGAGAAGTGGACGCACAACAAAGCTATCCAGAAAGCGATTGAGAGTTACCGGATCGGCGACGAAGCAAAGGCGTACCTGCGGACGCTTAAAACGTAAGTCTCTATGTATCCATGTGCCGGGCGGCCGAGTCACTGCTCTTTATAGTACGCCATTTTGGAGGAAAGCCTTAGCCCTATGGTGTACAATCAATTTTCGGATGAAATACAGGATGATGATAAACCCCGTAATCTCCGGCACATAAGATGCCGGATCGGTCATTAGGCTGGTCAAATCTGCTTGAAGCCATGACCCTTCTGTTGACGCATAAAATTTCATGCCGTAAAGCGGCCAATAAAATGTCTCCGGAATCATCCACATGGCGTCAAATATGTCATGGAAAAGACAGCTTCCGGTCAACACCAACCAACCACTTTTTTGATATCTATGCCAACGATAGTATCCAATCCCCAATAAGAGAAAGATAAACAATAACGTGTGTGCAAATACTCTACCGGTATGGAAGGTTTCGGCAAACAAAAAACGGCCGATAGGTTTATCAATCAAGTCGGGCAAAATGGACCCGACGAAGACTACTCTGTAATCAATTTTGATGTCTCCTAAGGATTTTTCGGCTGCTTTTGCAGCTAATCCTGTCAATCCTAAATGTCCGAAGAAAATCATATCTTGCTCCCTGATTGCAAATCACAGTTTATCGCTGGTATGGTCAGCGGTAAGGCTTCTTATTGTCAGTTACATCCTAATCGCCGGATATATTGTACCACGAAATAAAGGATCATTGCCAAAATCCATGCCGATGAAATCATTTGACAAAAAAAATAAGTGCTCAAAGGGATCAGTATTGAGGTGAATAGTAAAGGAAAGGGCAAGAATAATCATGTTGTCAGCAGGGTGTCTATCCGCTACTGAAGAGCTTTTTCCTTGTTGCTATGGTGTTCTTCTATCCTCTGCTTTAGCTCTTCAACCGTTATGCCTTTTTTTTCAGCTATTTCCTTAAGTTTCGCTTCATCCATTTTTCCGTGGCCTTTGCAGCATTTACCTTCCGCCATCCGCTTTTTCAGTTCTTCGACCGTAATACCTTTTTTCTGGGCGATCTCCTTGAGCTTTGCCTCTAATCGAACTTTAGCTTCTTCCTTAGAAATTCCCTTTTCTTGCGATATTCTGTCGATCATTTTGTCATAGCAGGACGGGGATTGTACGTTCGGGCTATTCTGCTCCGTAGCAGCAATTGCCACGAAAGACAATGACAAAGTAAAAATTAAAGCAACGGTTAGGGATAATGCAATTAACTTTGTTTTGTTAATTATAAGCCCTCCTTTATTTTAACTTGCCCTTTCCAGTCTTTATTTTAAGCAGCTTAGAAGGAATCATACTTCTACTTCAAAAAACGCTTGATTAGTTTGAACTTTCTATCTGTATAAGGGTGATATCTCATGGACAGATCAAGCCAAGTGGACTTTTTGACTATCCTCCATCGCTTTGCTTGAAGTGAACAAATAGAGCGCCAGAGGCTTCGGATGACTCCGGATATATTCAATAACCGTTTCGATATCTGTATAGGTCATCACGGGTAAAATGGGACCGAAGATTTCTTCCTGCATGATGGGAGATTCGGGCTTAACGTCGATCAATACGGTTGGTTCAATAAAACGTCTTGGCTCGGCATATCCGCCGCCTATGGCCTTGGTTGCGCCGTCCATCGTACAATACCGATTTCCGTCATATAGGTTTCGAAGGGTGGCTTATTGAAGTCCTGCATCATTGCAGTACATAAACCATCCTCATTTTCACGCAAGGCACGTTGTAATTTTCGGAGTGCCGAGATTCTGAATTCTACAGGGCGGGTCTTGCCGCTGAAAAAATAGCGGTGTTGGTTTTCGGTGATTTCATGTATTCCCATTGAACGACTCCTTTCTCGGAAGAAAGCGAGATCATTCTCGCTTTATAAAAATGTGAGAAAAGAACATTAGCTAATAATAAATTGACATAGTAGCTAATATTTTTTATAATAATACCTAAGTTGGTAAATCCAGGATGAAGGTGATCTTATGCGTATCAATACCACAGATATGCAAAATGCTTTTGGAAAATATCTTTCTCTGGTAGAGAAGGAAGATATTATTATTACCAAGAACGGCAAGAGTGTTGCCAAACTCATCCGTTATAACGAACCGGACTATTTCCTTGTCCACGAAGAAGCAAATACATATCGATCGACAAAAACGGTGAGCTATGAAGAATATATGGAGCTGGTTGATTCCTCTGATCAAAGGTACGAACTGATCGACGGTGAGATTTATCTGTTAGCTTCACCTTCCTTTACCCATCAGGTGGTTGTTAACGAAATATCCGGTCATTTTTATAACTATTTTAGGGGAAAACCTTGTCGATCCTTAACCGCTCCGTTGGATATACGGCTTTTCGGTTATGCGACCAAGTTTGAAGAAGATCCGAATGTTGTCCAGCCGGATGTCATCGTGATCTGTGATGAAGACAAGGTTAATGAAAAGAACAAGTATGAAGGCATACCGACTCTGGTGGTCGAAGTCTTGTCTCCTTCGACCAAAGGCAAAGATCTGGTTGCCAAATTAAATCTCTATATGAAAAGCGGTGTTTTAGAATACTGGGTTGTAAGTCTGGAAAACAAAAGCATTCTTCAATACGCTTTTTCTAAAGAAAGAGATATAGACAATCTAAGGAGTTTCCAGCAGGGAGATACGATTCAATCGACTGTCTTTCCGGATTTGGAAATACTTTTATCTGATATTTTCTCTGAGATTTAGCTGCCAGAAAATTAGCAATAAGTAGGTGTTCATATTGATGGATGGAAATAATCGTGCAAATATTAAGCCCGGCACACACGTTTTTATCGTACAAAAACAAGATCAGCGAACAGAAAAATTGACCGAAGGAATCGTTAAAGATATTCTAACGAATTCATCGAATCATCCTCATGGAATTAAAGTCCGGCTAAGTAATGGCATTGTAGGTCGAGTAAAGCAAATCATTCCTTAGGATTACTTATTTTGTTTTTTATGAAAAAAACTCAAGAACTCTTTAGGAATCGGACTTTCAAAATGCATAATTTCATTGGTTACCGGATGCTTGAAAGCCAGGATGTGAGCATGAAGTCCTAACCGGTTGATGCTGCTCTTTATTCCTCCATATTTTATATCCCCGATAACACTGTGCCCGATATCTTGCATATGAATACGTATTTGATTTTTGCGGCCGGTCTCCAGTTTTACCTCCAATAAAGAATAGGAATTGTTTTTTTCCAATACCTTGTAATGGGTCACGGCTTTTTGCCCCCCATTGGGAGTCTTGCTAGAGTACATTCGAAGCGCTTTATTTTCCGTTAACCAAGAGGTGATGGTCCCTTGATCGTCGGTTAGGGGACCATGAACAACCACGGCATAACTTCTTTCCAGAACAACTTCCTTCCAGGCGTTTTGGAGTTTTTCCTTTATCTCTTCGCTTTTGGCAAACATCATGACCCCGGAGGTTTCTCTATCCAGTCGATGTACAACAAAAACCCGACTCTGATTATCTCTTTTTTTGATATGTGTACTTAAAACATTATAAGCTGTTAATTCCTTTTCTCTGTCGGTCGCGATTGAAAGCATTCCGGCAGGTTTTTCTATGATGATAAGATATTCATCTTCAAAGAAAATCTTTAGCCCCAGGGGCTTGAGCTCTCTTCTTTCTTGATAGACTTTGCTCCGATTAATGTTAACCTTTTGACCAGCAACCAACGGATAGTTAAACAAAGTTGTTACTTCGCCGTCTACAGAAATCTGGCGATGGGCGAGAAGTGACTTAATAGAGTTTCTCCCTTGTTGTGGCAACTGAGCGATAAGGAACTTTAACAATTCATTTTCTTTATCAACGATAAGGGAAGCTTGTTTCTCTGGACGATGTTTGGTATTTGCTTTTTTCATCTGTTAACCCCTTCATGATCATATTATTTTGAGTAAGCGAGAATCTTTCCATAAGATAATTGCCATTATGATAAAAAAACTCTGACATTTTAGTATTAGCTATTATTGAATAAATAGCAATAGGCGAGATTTTCTATCAGCCATTTGGCCTCCTATATATTTAATTATTGCATTTAATCTGTTGATGGTATAAAATAACAATAGAACATATGTTCTAAGAGGTGAAACGATGAAGATCAACCGGCTTTTGGAAATGATTATTCTTTTATTGAATAAAGGGACCATCACTGCCGGTGAGCTCTCCGACCGGTTTCAGGTATCTGTGCGGACGATTTACCGGGATATTGATATTCTATCCACGTCCGGGGTTCCGGTGGTGATGACCAGAGGCAACGGCGGGGGAATATCGCTGCTGGAGGAGTATTCTCTGAGCAAGGTCATGATCAGTGAGCAGGAGAGGGACGGTTTGCTGCTTGCTTTGCAGACCCTGCAAGCTACCGGATATCCGCAAAGCGAGGATATCCTGACAAAACTTGGAGCGGTGTTTAAGGAGCCCTCCCGCAAAGATCGGATCGAGATTGATTTCTCTTATTGGAGCACACGCCCAATGAAAAGAATAAATTCAACGATATTAAAGAAGCGATTTGGCAGCGCAGGGTAATTTCCTTTGATTACGTAAATTCCAATGGCCTAAAAAGCAGCCGTTCGGCTGAACCGGAGAGGCTGCTGTACAAAGGCCATACCTGGTATTTAATTGCTTACTGCCGCAAGCGGGAAGGGCACCGCATTTTTCGTCTGACCAGAGTTAAAAATGTTATGGTCTTGGAAGAAACATTTACCCCGAGGCTTTGTCCGGAATGGGAAGAAGAGGCAAGCGGCCTACCGGATTCTGTCCATCTTAAACTAAAGTTTCAGCCCAGGATCTTAAACCGGATTTACGATGATTTTGCCGAAGAACTCATTACAAAAAATGAGGACGGCACTTTGGTCGTCGAGGTGGACTTTCCGGAAGATGAGTGGGTCTATGGCTATATCCTTTCTTTCGGCAGCTATGTTGAAGTATTGGAGCCCGTACATATCCGGCGAATCGTTACCGAACGGTTAAAACAGGCTTTAGAAAAATACGAAGCTCCTCAAATATGACATCCTATTGTCAATGCATTCCAGTAAGATAGAGGTAGTGAAAACTTAGAGATAGTGAAAACTCAATGGAACAAAAATATTTGAAAGGGAGAAAAGTGTCATGTTTCAAATTGAACTTTCGGAGCGTAAAGCTCAGCCTGCCCTGGTGGTCACAGCGAAAACGACCGTGGCCGAACTGCCGAAAGTGATCGGCGAAAGCTATGGGAAAATCATGGGGTATCTGAATGAACTCGGTGTCCAGCCGGTCGATGCTCCGTATACTGCCTACTACAACCTGGATATGGAAAACCTGGATGTAGAAATGGGGTTTCCCGTTGCTAAGCTTTTCCCGGATAAGGAGGAGATTCATGCTCGGGAGATTCCAGCCGGCAAATCTGCCAGCTGCATTTACAAGGGACCCTATAGCGGGATGGAGCAGCCTTATAACGAAATGTTCCGCTGGATCGAAGAAAATGGCTGCAAACCGGCTGGCGTGTATTACGAATACTACTGTAATGCGCCCAGCGATGTTCCGGAGAGTGAGCTTCTGACCAGAATTGTAATGCCCATTATTGAAAAATAAAATCCTGGGTTCATAAAACCTCCTTACAATTTCTGTTTGGAGGTTTTACATCTATTTCTAGAAGAGGAAAACATATCAACTGGTGGTGAAAGGAATAAATATAGTACAATTCTCTTATGGAAACATCATGATTTGACAAGAAATAAAACAAAAGAGGAAAGCAGATTGTACATAAAATTATTAAGACACCTTCGATCCAGTGGATTACTTATATTTTGTTTTCTTTTTTTCACCGGATGGATGACAAGCTCAGCGAATGCAGATACGACTCAAATCGATCGAATCTATGGTTCAGACCGTTATGCGACAGCGGCAGCCATTTCCCAGAAAGGATGGGAATCGTCGGAGTATGCTGTCTTGGCCCGCGGCGATGACTTTGCAGACGCTCTCTGCGCCGGGCCACTGGCGGCGAAGTATCATGCTCCAATCCTGCTGACGGAGTCTGAATCCCTGAATGCTGATGCACAGAGTGAGATTCAACGGCTTGGTGTCAAGCGCGTATTTATTACAGGCGGGACTTCGAGCATCTCTGCGGAGATTGAGATAACACTGCGTGAAGCCGGTGTGATCGAGATCATTCGTCTCGCCGGTAATGACCGCTATGAAACATCGGTAAAAATCGCCAGAGAGTTAAACAGCAACAAGATGATTCTGGCGACAGGGAAGAATTATCCGGATGCACTCTCCATTGCGGTGGTGGCAGCTCAAGCGGAAATACCGATCTTACTCGCCGGTAAAGACAGGCTGCCGCAAAGCGTCAAGGAATATGTGCAAAAACAGACCATTGAGCAAGCCTATATTGTTGGAGGTACAGGCGTAATCAGCGAGGGGGTAGCCCAACAAGTGCCGGAAGCTTTCCGGTTAGCTGGTTCTGACCGTTATGCCACCAATGTAGCGGTTTTAGCGTACTTTTCCGGCCAATTGGATTTTTCCCGCTTGTTTGTTGCTGTGGGTGAGGGGCCCAAAGGAACAGAGTTCGCCGATGCTTTAACTGGTGCTGTACTGGCTGCTAAATCATCATCCCCGCTTATTCTCGTGCGTGACACCCTGCCGGAGGTTACGCAAAAATATCTTAAAGGGAAGATCACACCTTTTACGGTGGTGACGGGACTTGGCGGAGAGAATGCAGTTAAATTTCCGGTCCTGCAGCGGATCATTAATTTAGCCAATACCAACGATGGCGAACTTTCAGTATCTCCGGCGAGTACAATCGCGGGAGCCACCAAGAATATTTACCTGGTCTATCTTCCTGGGGAAAACATGAACAACGGAACCGTGGAGTTCTTCCTTCCGGATAAGTACTTGGCGATAGCCGGGCAGGATAAAATCACGATAAACGGAGCCATGAATGCATTAACCCCTGAACAGATTTTCGATGCTGGACAAAGGGTCAAGATATCGGGCCTGAACGTTACGACCGGTCAAAAAATAATCCTGACACTCAATGACAAAAGCGTTCAGGACATTGGCAACTATAATTTTAAGGTTATTGCGGATGCAGATGGTTCAGGAATTCTCAGACCAAGCACAGGAAGTCTCACGGAGTCAAGGACGCTTCCGGTCCGTTTCCCGAGTCTTAAAGTGGGGATACAGCTGCTCTCTTACAACCGGCCGACTACGCCTTTATCCCCCCAAGGATTTGTCATTCATTCCACAGCGGATCCTGGGGCCACCGCACAGAAAATAGTTCAATATTTTAATTACCCCAACCGTTATTCCTCTACCCATTATGTTGCGGATTGGACTGAAACCGTGCAAATGATTCCGGAAGACGAAATGGCCTGGCATGCTGCCCGAACAGCCAACCAAAGGTACCTTTCCGTAGAAATGTGTGAACCGGAAGGAAATCAGCCCGAGCAATTTAAAAAAGTTTGGGATCAGACCGTTCTTTTGGTTGCAGACGCTTGTATCCGATATGGTTGGGACCCCCAAAAAGATATCTTCAGTCATATGGATATCTCTTATGCCTATCGGGAAACAGATCATATTGATCCAATCCCGTTCCTTAAAAAATATAACAAGACCTGGCAGGATTTATTGAATGCAATTCAAGCTAAGATGGTTGAACTGCAAACGAATTAATCCTATTCCGAGAGAGCTGCGGCATCCTTTAACGTGTCAATAATATGGATTTGCTGAGGACAGACGTCTTCACAGTTGCCGCAGGCAATACACGCGGAAGGCTTTGTGCTGCCCAGCATCAAGGCAATTTGATAAGTCCTTTTGGCACCTTGTAAATCACCGAAGATCATATTCCGGTTCAAGGCATCTAAAAAAACCGGTATGTGAATTTGCTGTGGGCATCCTTTAACGCAATACGCACACGAGGTACAAGGAATAGAGGGAATCGCACGGAGAGCCTCCCGTGCCCGTACGATCACGGCCTTTTCTTCCAGACTCAAAGGCCGGAAATCCTCCATATAGGAAAGATTATCTTTCATCTGCTGGGAAGTAGACATCCCGCTGAGCACAGTGATGACATTGTCCAAAGAAGCGGCAAAGCGAATGGCCCAAGATGCCAAAGAGGCCTTAGGATCAGCTTCTTCAAATATCTTCCGGACACTGTCGGCAGGGTTTGACAGTACGCCGCCCTTGACGGGTTCCATGATAATGATCGGTTTATTATGATTAAGTGCCACTTCATAGCATTGGCGTGACTGAACGGATTCGCTTTCCCAATCAGCATAGTTGATCTGAAGTTGGACAAATTCTGTCTCCGGGTGTTCAGTCAGGATACGGTCGAGTAAATCAGCCTTGTCATGGTAAGAAAAACCGATATGACGGGCAAGTCCCTTCTCTTTCAGCTCCAGCATATAATCCCAGATACCGAAGTCGTCAAAGACTTTCTTGCGGCTTTCACTCACATTATGCATCAGATAGTAATCAAAATATCCGGCTCCTGTGCGCCGAAGCGAGGTATGGAGCATTTCTTTCGCATCTTTGGCAGTGGCAGCCGCCCAGGCCGGAAGCTTGGTCGCAAGTTGAAAGCTCTCGCGGGGATAGCGGTCAACAAGGGCTGTCTTGATGGCCTCTTCCGATTTCCCATTGATGTAGCCGTACGCCGTATCAAAGTAAGTGGAACCCTTGGCCATGAACAGATCAACCATTTCTTTGGTCTGCGCAAGGTCAATTTCTTTTTCGATTATCGGAAGCCGCATCAGTCCAAAACCGAGCTTCCGTATATTTTTGCCTAAATAGTCCATGATTTATCTCCTGGCACCGTTCACGTGCAATAAAAATTTTCAATAAATAGAGAATAAAGTAGATTTGCCATTCCGTCAAGCATACGGCAGGGGAGGTATGTATAGCTCTATCAATGAATCCTTCATCAACAAGTTCGCTAATTAATTGACAGGCTACCGGCCGGGAAATTCCAATCAAATCTGCAATTTCTTGCTGAGTTAATTTTATATTGATTCTGATTCCGCCTTCAATTTCTACACCATGATCTTGGCCTAAAGATAAAAAAGTGCTTTTTAATTTTTCTTTGGCAGGCATAATCTTATTACCCAATATATTTTGATTTAAATTAGCTAAATAATTGCTCATTTCAGATAATGTAGTTTGCATTAAAGTGGGTTCATCCATCAAAAGTCTTTCAAAATTGGCCCGATCTATACAACATATTCTAGATTCTATTACAGCAACACAAGAAGTATAATTATAAACATTTTGCTGGAAGAAAGTATCGTATCCGACGACTTCGCCTGGAGATACATAATCAAGAATGGTTTCTGTACCGCACTCATTTACTCTAAAAAGTTTCAAGACGCCATACAACAATATACGAATGGTATCAGCCGCCTCATCCTGTTTAAAAATATATTCGTTAACTTTGTATAATCTCTGGCTGGCAAAAGAGCACATCTTGCCACGTATTCTTTGGTCCAGAGAGGAAAAAGTCGGTATACTTTTTAGGCAAAAATGAACGTTACTATTCATCACATACACCCACCCATTTTAATTTTTAACATATACTTACCCAAACAAAATGTTTTTACAAATCTTTATCCTCTATTTATTAATCAAGTATATATTTAAATAATTTTTGGATTTGTATGGTCATTTTTATTTCAGACCTCATACGTGATTAAACCCTCAGAATTAATGACCAAAGCTGCAACAGAATAAGCATTTTGCAATGCCTGAATAGTCACTTCTGCTGCGTCAAAAATTCCTTGCTCCACAAGGTCCACATAACAGTCTGTTAGCGCATCATACCCATATCCTTGAGGTAAAGTCATGATTTCTGAGATAACCTCCAAGGAGTTACGTCCATTATTTTCGGCGAGAATTTTTACTGGTAGTTTTAAGACTTCGGATACAATCTTGTTTCCTGCCATTTCACCCTTATTAGCACTTTGAACAGTTTCCAAAATTTTTGCTGCTTCCAGTAAAGCAACTCCGCCTCCGGGTAAAACACCATGCTCGATCCCTGCTCTTGTAGAGTTCAAAGCATCTTCTACTAAATATTGTTTTCTGATCGCTTCTGCTTCTGTAGCCCCCCCTACTTTAACAGTACAGATCTTTCCATTCAGCCATCCTAATCTCTCCAGAAGCTTACCTTTGGTCCAATCGTCCTCAGCATCCGCAATTCGCGCTTTAACTTGTTGGGCTCTTTCCTCTATCTCGGTCTTAGAACCATACCCGCCAATTATGGAAGTGCTTTCTTTTTGGACAATTACTTTTTTAGCGCCGCCCAGATGTTGGCTGAGTACTTCCTCCAAGGTAATCCCGTTTTCCTCAGAGATTACCATTCCCCCTGTAAGTGTGGCAATATCCTCCAGATAAGCTTTCCGCCTCTCCCCGTAACCAGGGGATGTAACGGCAGCGATCTCCATGGTTTTATTTATTTTGTTGGACACTAACAACTTCAATAGTTCTATTGAGATGTCCTCGGAAATAATAAGCAAGGGCCTTTGACTGGAAACAACACTTTCCAGAACGCTCATGATTTGATAGATATACGTAATCCTCTCATCAACAATCAGAATCAATGGATTCTCCAACTCTACACAGGCCTTTTCCTGCTTATTGATCATGAGAGGAGAAAGATATCCTTTGGCAAATTTAATGCCATCCACAATATCTAAGATTGTTTCTTGTTTTTTACCCAGTTCAAACTGGATAATTCCATTCATTCCTACTTTTTGATAGGCCTGGGCAATGATTCTTCCAATTTCCTCCTCACCGGATGAAACGGTCGCCAGTTGTTGGATTTGTTCTATTGTTTTTACTTCAGTGGCATTTTCTCTAAGCTTGGTTATTACTAAGTCAATTGCCTTACTCATACCCAAACATGTATGTTTACAAGTGGACAGCTTCTGCAGATCATCTCCAATGACAATACGATTGCGCTAGAAATCCTTAAGGGTTTAAGCCAAAAATCAAACTACTTTGAAGAAAAGTTAGTAGAAAGAACCTATGATACAGCTACAACAAGAATATGTCATCTGATTAGAAATCTTGTTTTACAGGTAGGCGTATATGAGGATGGAAAGTGTCTTATTGACATCCCCTTGCCGCAGAACTATATTTCACAAATTACCGGGTTGCATTTTATAACGGTGTGCAATGTCATTAAAAAACTAAAAAACGAAAAGATCTTAGGAAAGGACGGGAAGAAACTTATCGTCTATGATGTGGAAAAGCTAAATAAATACCTTATGCTTTATGAAGAAGAATAGAATAACCTATTTAATTTTATTGCTTAAAAATATTTTTGCCTTCAACTGAAGGCTGTGATTAAGCACAACCACGAAGGGGACGTAACGAAACTTTATTTCGCGACGTCCCCTTAACCTATCTAGCCCAATTTTTTCAGCTCATCTTTTTATCAGTTAGTACTGATTTAGTACTGCCATCTTCCTCATATTATGAGCAACACAGTGCAAATGCTTACCCTAATATTAGAACCTGATTATCCAAAAAGTATATCATGGTTAAGTTTTATTTTTGAGTCATGGGATAGAATTTAAATAGTTATAATGTTTACAGGAGGAATACAATGCATAAATTTATTCTTGGTCAATACAAAAATTTAAGTCTGGCTGAACCGAAAGGGTTTGATCAAAAAGATTTAGAAAAAGCAGTACTTGAATCAATCCTAAATACCGTGGATATTTGGTGCAAGCAGAATACAACCGTCGAAGAGGAAGATGTCATCATTATTAAAGTCGAGGCCAAGGAAAGAGGAGTTTTAGTCCCAGAATTTTGCCAAAACAAACTGCAGTATAAAGTAGGTGATAAGAGTTACTTGAAAGAGTTTATGAACGCTATCGGCAAAAAATTGGGGGAAAGCTTTAGCATGGAAATCAATTTTGATGAGACCTGTGTCATTGAAAGGATCAGGAATAAAAAAGTTAGTTTATACGCAACGATTACGGATGTCCTTTATAAAAAAATCCCGGAAATCACAGATGACTTAGTACAAAAAATGGAAACGGATTGCCGTACCTTGGACGAAATGAAAGAAAAGTATGCGGCTATATTGAAATCCAGAGGTTTAGCCAATATTTATCAACAAAAAAGGGACTTAGTTCTGAAAACAATTATCGAAAACTCCAGTTACGAATTTGATGAAGATGAGTTTGATCAAGCTTTAAATAAGATAATTGAACAAACTAAAATGTCAATTATGAATTCAAGTTCTCCTGACATTGACCGAATAATGCAAATTAATGAAAACGACGCATATTTTAGAATGGAATGCGAAAGAGTAACCAGACGAATGATTATGGAAAACCTGGTGATCAATGAGATTTGCAACATGGAACAGATTGAAGTTACCACTGAAGAATTTGCTCTAGAAAAAGCGAAATACACAGAGGATGAGGCGGCGTCAGAGGAATTCACAAAATACTTTCCTACCGACCAGTCCTTTGAATTATATCTTTTAAGAGAAAAGGTTTTGCATTGGTTATGTCTGAACAATTTTAATGTCCATTAAAATCAAGTAACCTATTAGCTAAAGATACCTGCTGCCTTTATAGGCGCCTAAAAGTGCTAGCTGAAAAAATGAATAAACTATATGTCTTATTGGTACAATACAGTATTGAAGCCATGCATCACAGTACGGATGGAAGTGTATTTTGGGATGTGGATTCGGAGAATTTACGCTTCAAAGATTAAAGATAACAACCGACCAATTTTAACGACTGATTTAAATACAAATATACGTCTCATAAGAAACATTTTTAAAGATGATGAAACACTGATCACCCGTTATATTGAAAATCAAACGGATACTACGATTAAATGCTGCATTTTTTATATTGACGGCATGGTTAATAACAAATTATTAAATGAAGATATTATAAAACCGCTTTTGGAACATAAGTTCGATCCAAAAGTATCCGATCTTATTAATATTGTTGCTAAGCAGGTCACCTTATCCGGCAGTGTTGATAAAACATCTGATTTTTATCAAATCATTCAGGCTATTGTGTATGGGGATTCGGTGCTGCTGGTTAATGGATACAGTGATGCTCTTATTTTAAATACAAAAGGCTGGGCAACCAGAGCCATTGCAGAACCTGAGGCAGAAAGGGTTTTAAGAGGTCCGCGTGAAGGCTTTAATGAATCCATCATGGCCAATTTAACGATGCTTCGGAGGAAACTCAGAACACAGGATTTAAAAATCAAATTCAAGGTATTCGGAGCCAGAACGCAAACAAAAGGGTGTATTTGTTATATTGAGGGTGTGGCTAATAAAGATATTCTGGCCGAGCTTGAAAGAAGGCTCGATAAATTTTCAATTGACGGCACGTTGGATGTCAATTATATCAGTGAACTTATCGACGAAGAACCCTACTCCCCCATCAAGACAATCGGAAGTACGGAAAGACCTGATACTGTTGCAGGGAAGCTTTTAGAAGGCAGGATAGCGCTGTTTTTGGACGGCACACCGGTTGTGTTAACGTTGCCCCATCTTTTCATTGAGCACTTTCAGAGCAGTGACGACTATTATCTCAATTATTTTTTTGCGTCGATAGGCAGGTTATTAAGAATCTTCGGGTTTTTGTTGACAATAAGTGCACCGGCTGTTTATGTGGCCATAACATGCTTTCACCATGAAATACTGCCAACACCATTGATGATGAGTATTATAATGGCCCGTCAGAGTGTTCCTATGCCTACGGTAGTTGAAATGTTTTTGATGCTTATTATGTTTGAAATATTGCGGGAAACAGGAAACAGAATGCCCAGCAATATCGGTCAATCTCTGAGTATTGTCGGCGCTCTTGTTGTCGGACAGGCTGCCGTAGATGCTAAGCTAGTCAGCGCACCTGTGATTGTCATCGTGGCAACAGCAGGTATTACCGGTCTATTGATACCCAGAATTAAGGGCGGAATTATTATCATACGCTTTATATTGCTGTGTCTTTCTTCGATACTCGGCTTATACGGATATATTTTCGGCATGATGGGTCTAATGATATATTTGTTCAATATCCGGTCTTTTGGAATCCCTATTATGAACGGCTTACAGAGTAAACAAGATATGTATATAAGGTCACCATGGTGGAATATGATGAAAAGGCCCCAATTTATGGCTGTTGATAAAACCAGAAGCAATTCAGACGGTGATCCGGAATGAAAAGGCAAAGAAAAGTTTTAATCTTCTTGTCAATCTTTATTCCAATACTGATGACGGGATGCGCTAATTACAGAGAACTGGAAACACTTGCAGTTGTTACCGGAACGGCCTTTGATAAAGGTAGCGACGGTACCGGATATCATCTGACTTTCGAGATATTGGGTCAATCAGGAGGTGACGGTACGCAGGGACCAACTGTAAAATCCCAATTAATTGAATCGGATGGAAATACAATATTTGACGCGGTCAGAAATGCCCTAAAGAGATCCGATAAAAAACTGTATTACGGAGACTGTAAAACAGTGATCATCAGCAATGAGTTGGCACACGAAGGCATAGCCCCGGTTTTGGACTGGCTTAACAGAGATTCTGAACCCAGAATCACGATTAATCTTTTTATCTCCAAAGAGAAGACAGCAAAAGAGGTGATCGAACAAAAAAGCCTTAACGATCCCATAACTTCTTATGCTCTTAGTAATATAGATAAGAACAATCCCAAGTTTTTGTCGAAAACAGCATCTGTGCAATTATACCAGGCCAATAATATGTTGGGTGATGAAGGAATCTCATTAATACTACCTGCGCTGGATATTGCAAATAATCAAAACGATAAAATCACGGAACTTGGTGGCACGGCAGTTTTTAAAAAAGACAAGCTGCTGGGCTATCTTGGGAGCGATGAATCAAAATACCTGGTTTTTATAAAAAACCAGGTGACTAGCGGGCTGCTTATAATCAATATGGAATCTGCCTCTCCTGATATAAGCCTTGAGATTATAGACAGCAAAACAAAAGTGACACCGATTTTAACCGGTAAATTGCCTGAAATGAAAATTGAGATCAAAACGCAGGTTGCGTTGAGTGAAATGCAAACATCAGCCGACCTTGATACCGAAAGCGGGATTAAAAAAATAGAAGAAAAAGCATCAGCAAGGTAAGGAAGTGATGTAGGGAATGTAAAGTATAAGGAGATAAGTATCTTTTTGAAAATCAAGTATTTTTACCTGTGAGAAAGTTGTCAGTAAAAAATTCAAGGGGAGAATGTAAGTATGGAAAAAACAAATAGTTATTACATCTTTGCCACGGTTACATGATTTGATTGAAGAGTGGATGAAAACTTGAACGCAGCCGAAAGACCATTAGATTGTCGACAAAGTCATTGTCGGCATTTTTTTTATTTATATCATTATAAAAAAATAAACTGTAAAGAAAAATTCTTATACTAGACTAAGTCTGGTTTTGTTAAATCTAATACAATGTTAATTAATTAAGATATTACTAACGAGAAGGTAAAAGGAGGTGTAAAACAATGAGTACTTTTTTGATTTTCTTAGCGGGTGTCCTTTTTTTAGCCGGTATCCTTTTTATCAAGCCGCGCGCTGCTAAAAATAAAATTTGGCAGACAGTGCTGGTATGGGCTCTATTTGTCGTTTGGTATTTCATCACATGGATTGGAATTTCGTTTGTTTACATTAATGCCAGCGTAGGGCACGTCAAAGCGACAAGCACCGCAATCTTCTTATTTGGAGGAATTTCCGTGGTGCTGGCTATCATCTTAGCGCGTATCTTGGGATTCATCACGATGAAGAAAAAAGTAGATCATACGTCACAAGCCTAAAGGAGGAGAACTAATGTCAGAGATTCCGGAAAAAGGAAATAAAAAACCCAATCAGCAAGCGCACGTAAGCCGCCGGGGTTTTTTAAAAGCAGGTGCAGGGGCCGCTGCAACGGCCCTCGGCGTGATGGGAGCAATTGCAAGTTCGCCCGGAGTGGCAAATGCTGTAATTGATCTCGGGTACAAAAATTCATTATATAAACAAATGGAGTATACACCCATCAAGGGCCAATGGTCAAAATTAAAGCCGAAGATGGATTACGGCGGCGCCGCAGTCCATTTTGTAGAGCATAATGATCAGTGGCTTGGAACCTCTCAGATTCTGGGAAAGGTAGAAAGAACAAATGAATCTGACGGTGGATTTCCATATGCAATTAGAGGATTACTGGGAAAGAAGTCCCAATATGGATTTGTTTCGCAGGCGATAAGATATCCACTCGGAGATGCCCTGATGCTTCCAACGCAGGAAATAAGCAAAGAAAACATTGTAAACGGCGTTCCGAAGCCGGATAAACTTCCGATTCCTGATCCGGAGCAAATGTCTCAGCATATCAAAGATCTTGCGTATTATCTGAGAGCGGATGAAGTAGGGATCGGGAAAATGCCAGCCTATGGCTACTATAAAGCGGTTATGGATCCGCCTGAAGGAGCCTATGCTGCCGGCATTGTTACCCTTGAAACCCCTTATGATGATGTACCTGTTACGGAGTCAATGCCTTACGTTATTTGTGTTGCTGTGGAACAGCATTGGGAGACGTATGCGGCTTCAACGGGGTATGACGGAATTTCCCTTGAGCAGTCCTTCCGCAGTTATCATGCTACAGCCAATATTTCTGTCGTCATGGCACAATACATTCGTAACTTAGGCTATAATGCCAGGGCCCATCATTTCGGGAATTATCATGCGGTTATGGGACCTCTTTTGATTGCAGCCGGTATGGGAGAACTGACCCGTACAGGGGACTGTGTGGCGCATCCCCGGATGGGATTCAGAAATAAAGTAGCCGCAGTTACGACAGATTTGCCTTTGGTACCGGATAAACCGATCGACTTTGGTATGCTGGATTTCTGCAGGGTATGTAAAAAATGCGCCGAAACCTGCCCGAACCAAGCGATAACCTATGATGTAGATCCCATACCATTTAACGGCTACATGCGCTGGAATACCGATGCCTATAAATGTGCAGCGTTTAGAACCGGCAACGAGGAAGGCGTTAACTGTGGCAGGTGTGTAAAAGTCTGTCCGTGGAATTCCAAGGAAAGATCCTGGTTCCATGATGTCGGAATATGGATTGGAAGCAGGGGACAGACAGCTTCATCACTGCTCAAAAAAATTGATGATATGTTTGGTTACGGAACGGAAGAAATTGCTCGATATAAGTGGTGGCTGGAATGGCCGGAAATGTATAAAATCAGAATACCGGCAGATAAACAATAAATACTGTTTTCTCGAAAGAAGCTGCTGCCAGCAATTTTATGGATTGTTGGCAGCGGCTTCTTATTTTTAAGCACCTATTTAAGGCCTGCTGAAATACGCCATCAATCTCAGTATCATATCTGTCGAGATAAGAGATGGCCTTATATTAACAATGATAAAAAATATTCGTACAAGGATAGAAAAGATTAACAGTCGATAATGCCCAACATTTAAAAACGAGTACAATAAAGCTTGGCAAGGGATATAATTTGTGAAATTAAAGGAGGTGAAAAAATGAGTACTTTGTTAATTTTCCTGGCTGGTATTCTTTTTTTAGCGGGAGTTCTTTTCGTCAAACCCAGAGCCAAGCAAAATAAAACATGGCAGACCGTGACTGTTTGGGTAACTTTTGTTATTTGGTTTTTTATTACATGTATAGGGGTATCATTTGTTTACATTAATGCCAGTGTAGGACACGTCAAGGCCACAAGTACTGCTATTTTCCTGTTTGGTGGGATCTCGGTGGTTCTGGCCGTAGTGTTAGCCCGCGTATTAGGGTTTATTGGAATGAAAAAGAAGGTCACCGAGTCTTCACAGGCTTGAAAGGAGGAAAATTGATGTCGGATCATTCCGAAAGTAAAAAGCTGCCTGGGCAGGTAAGCCGCCGCGGCTTTTTAAAAAGCGGTGTAGCTGCAGCAGCCATGGGTGTAATGGGAGCGGTCGCAGCTCCATCGAAGATAGCAAATGCGGCTGTAAGTAACTTTGGCTTAGACTATACGCCGGCAAAGGGACAATGGTCAAAACTGCGTCCTACTGTCAACTATGGCGGCGCTTCGGTAAGTTTTGCCGAGCATAACGACCAGTGGTTGGGAACAAGCAAGATTGTGGGGCCGATTCAGAGATCAAGTGAATACGACTCAGGTTTTACTTTGGCGCTTAGAGGGTTACTCGGAGAGAAGGCCAGATGGGGATTTCTTACCCAGACCAAGCGATATCCGCTTACAGATGGAATTGGCTGGGCAATAGCGACGGTTAGCCCGGATGAGATTTGTATCGGTGTCCCGAATGCCGAGAAACTTCCGATACCCGATCCGGAACAAATGTCCCAGCATATGAAAGATGTTGCGTATTATCTCAGGGCAGATGAAGTCGGTATCGGCAATATGCCGTCCTATGCTTATTATGGATTTAAGCAGGTTCCGCCCCAGGGGCTGTTCCCCGCGGGTATCGTTCCGCCAGATACGCCGATTCACCAGATCCCGAACACAGAACCGGATTTGCCCTATGTTATTACGTTTGCTGTGGAACAGCATTTGGAAACTTATCTAGCCTCGACCGGCTATGACGGAATATCCGTATCCCAGTCATTCCGGTGTTATCATGCCGTAGCAAATATTGCGGTCATTATGGCGCGGTACATTCGGAGTCTAGGTTATAATGCCAGGGCGCATCACTTTGGCAACTACGATCTGGCCGTTCCGCCGGCGCTTATCGCTTCCGGAATGGGTGAGCTCAGCCGTACGGGAGACTGCGTTGCTCATCCCAGAATGGGATTCCGCAACAAATGCGGCGCAGTCACAACCGATCTGCCGCTCGTGCCCGATAAACCCATTGATTTCGGATTGCTGGATTTCTGCCGGGTTTGTAATAAATGTGCGGACAATTGTCCGGCCGGTGCCATTACCCATGATAAAGATCCTGTTGTACAAAACGGTTATCTGCGCTGGAACAGTGATATGAAGAAATGCGCGACCTTCCGGGCCGGAAATGACGAAGGTGTCAATTGCGGCCGATGTGTAAAAGTCTGCCCGTGGAATTCCAAGGAAGACTCCTGGTTCCACGAAGCAGGCTTGTGGATCGGCAGCAAAGGCGAGACCGCCTCAGCATTGCTTAAGAAAATTGATGATATGTTCGGTTACGGTACAGAAGAGATTACCCAATATAAGTGGTGGCTGGAATGGCCCGAGCTTTATAAAATCAATATTCCCAGTTAATTGAATTAACTTAATTTCTAAGTATTACTAAGAGGCACGTTACTGAACGTGCCTCTTAATAATATTTAATCTAATAGTAGAAAGAATTATCTTTTTCTGAGTGTTGCAGACCTGATCAGAGAAAATACTAAAAGTGTAAAACTTGAGGTTTTAGTTATATATTAAATTAAAATAGCAAGAATGATTGTATAATAAATTTAAGAATAATGTGAAATATATGCACTTGCTTTGCATTGCTTTTTAAGTACGGTATTTGGTTAATGTGTTCTTCCTGGCGCGGACTAGATTCAATTGTTACGTTTTTAATTTGTTTTTTTGTGTAGAATTTAGTTGCGGGACGTACATCTGTTATTACAAGAGGGATTTAGTGGGTGGCAAAATAAATCCTGTGACCTAGATCACGTTTGATAGACACAGAGAATACCCCTATAATCAAAATAACGGAGGTATTCAAAATGGCTTACGACAAAGAGTACAAAGAGTTGGTTGTCAAGAGGATCATAAACAAGGAAACAA
>NZ_JAPDHR010000022.1:0-9059 GCF_030063005.1 Dehalobacter sp. | reverse complement strand
TATTCATACAACCACTCCGCTTTGGTTGAAAAAGTGTGCAAACTTTTTCAACTTTTTCAACCATATTTATTGTGATTGTACTATCTTCAAGGCTACAATTCTATGTGATGGTGTCTTTGACGCTTACATTCTAAAAAATTTATTATCGTTTACATAAAAATCAAGACCTGCTGCAAAAATGGGCAGGTCTTGACGCATGTAATCTCACGGTAACCAGGCTGTCATAATGTTTAGAGCACCTTAGACCCTACGGCATTGCGTCCCTGCCTTTAGGCAGGTTTGCCCTTAACATTATTTGTTTTTTAAATCTTTTAAAATACCGCATAATTGCAGTTGATGCCACCCTTGGTGTATATCGTGGCAAAGTTCATACTGCAGATTCAAACATATTCTAGATTCTGATATAAAAAGTTTACGGTATTGCCGATATCCACAGCATCGGTCATCAAACATTGGACGTCATCATCGTCCAGAAACTCTATTTGATATACTTTTTTAAGAGCAATGAAGCGTTATGGCCACCAAATCCAAAACCATTTGATAAGGCATAATTTACTTCATGTTTGATTGCCTTATTAGGCACATAATCCAAATCGCAATCCTCATCTGGCACAGTTAAATTGATCGTAGGAGGTATCATGCCCTCCTCTACAACTTTCAAAGTTATGATAGCTTCTATTCCTCCAGCTGCACCAAATAAATGACCTGTCATGGACTTTGTAGCATTGACTTTTATACGGTAGGCATCTTCTTTAAACAATGCTTTAATCGCCTTTGTTTCAGATTTATCTCCCTCTGGAGTACCTGTTGCGTGTGCGTTAATATAATCGACCTGTTTAGGTGATATTCCTGCCATATCAATCGCTGATTTCATTGCTCCTTCTGCCCCTTGATAATCGGGGCTTGTAATATGGTAGGCGTCAGTAGTCGCGCCGTATCCAACAATTTAACCAAGTATCTTAGCTCCGCGATTTTGGGCATGCTCCAATTCCTCCAGGAATAAAATTCCCGCACCTTCCGACATTACAAATCCATCCCTCAATTTATCAAAGGGACGGCTTGCCTGTTCTGGGTTCTCATTATTTGTGGACATCGCATGCATATTGGTAAATCCGGAAAATGCAAATGTATTGATTGCTGCTTCAGATCCGCCAGCTATCACCGCATCTGTATAGCCGTGCTTGATACTTAAAAACGCTTCTCCAATAGCCTGATTGGATGTTGCACAAGCCGATACCGGAGAAAAACTTGGCCCCGTAAAGCCTGTTTTAATGGCTATAATACCCGCTGCCATATTGCCGATCATCA
The DNA here is from genome assembly GCF_030063005.1 of Dehalobacter sp. NCBI lineage: Bacteria > Bacillati > Bacillota > Clostridia > Eubacteriales > Desulfitobacteriaceae > Dehalobacter > Dehalobacter sp. The sequence goes on along the minus strand of NZ_JAPDHR010000022.1, from coordinate 7,751 downwards.
TAGGAACCATAAAAGGGGAAACATGCCTGTTTCCTCTGGTCATAAATTTTTCGTGATTTTTTATTATTGTCTTAATACCGCCAATACCTGAGCCTACATAGATACCGACTCTGTTTTTGTTAAAATTTATATCCTGTACATTTGCCATTTCAATTGCTTGTTTTGCTGCCGCATAAGCATATTGGATGAATAAATCATATCTATTTATCTCTTTTCCATCAAAGTAATCCTTGGAAGAAAAATCTTCGATATATCCGGCAATACGGGAAGGAATTTCCGAAAAAGACGAATCAGAAATCCTCTTTATTCCGCTCTTTCCGCTTGTGCTTTATGAGGCGCAGAGCATATTCAGTAATTTCGTCTTTTTTTACAGTCACAATTTTAAATTTTACTCAATTTGCCTCAATTAACTCCGTATTATTTGTATTTTCTAGATAACAGAATTGTTTCGAGAAAAGCTTTTGGTATAACCAGCGGCTTTTGCCGCATGACGCTGGGAAACTTCACCAATAGGAAGAGGTTTTGACTGATCTCCTGGGAAGCTCGGGGCGGTCTCCATTGATTTGCAGTTAAATTTCCTCTCGACAAACCGGGCAACTTTGTGACTGGAGCTATGTATAAATTCCACGAAATCTATTCTACCGCCAACCGCCACAACAAGATCTTCACTTTCACAGCTGGATCCTTCTCTAAATGCCATAACAATCAGAAAACTTACAATCAGGGAATATAGAATCCAGTTTCGGACTAAGTGGGCTATTATAGTCAGCGGCGTTACCAATTCGTACGTCATCAATACCCAAACTGAAAACATAATCTCTTATATTTCCTTTATTTTATTCGCTTTGTTAATATCCATAATATATTACCTCCTTACAAGATATGATATTACTTAGCACTGAATACTCTATCAGTGCTAAGGTATAAGTGTAGCCATCTGGTGGTCTTTGAACCATGCCAATGTAAGTTTATATCAGTCATTTTTTAGTTCAGTTATATCTCTGCAAACACAATAAATGCATAAAGATAATTTTCCCTTAATTTGAGCTCTTCGCATAGGACAGTAATATTTATCGTTTTGCTTAATGATTTTCTCTGTTCCTTGCATAATCATTCCCAACGGGTGAAGCGGTTTTTTGCTTATGAAAGCCAAATAGGTTGAGATAATTCTAATATATTGTTTTAAGTCTATTTGTCCGGGAGCATTTTCGTCCATATAAATCTCTATACGATTCGAAAAATCTTCTATCAAATGTGGATTGATGTCCTCCGGATTATTTACATTTTCTTTTCTTATGATCTCGAAGTAATTACTTAAGTTATAGTTGGACATTAAATTACTTATATATTCTATACTACCTGGTTCAAAGACCTGATTAGTAGATTTATTGAGGTTTAGAAAGTTTTCGATATGTAGAGATTCGGCTTCATTTTTTATTATTATAAATAGATCCTGAGTATTCATAATTCTCGCCATTTTCAATTTAACAATTTCACGTTCATTTTTTATCATAAAGCACCTCCACAATAAGACAGATAATTCAAATAGTCTCTATCTCAGATAATAATGCTGCGAGATTCTTTACATTATCTTTTCCAAGCCTTTGTTCAATAAATGCCTGGGCTTCCTGCCAAAGTAGCTCTGTTGAGTGATAGCGTTTTATACCTTCATCAGTCAATTGGAGGTGACGGTTACGTGTCCCTCTTGGTGAGATATCAATAATCAAGTCTTCTCTTTCAAGCGGCTCGAGATTTCTTACAAGAGTCGTTCGATCAAGTCCGACTTTCAAAGCTAAATCACTTACGCAAACAGGACTCAAAAGTTTAATATTTTGTAGTAGTGAGAATTGACCAGCAGTTAACCCTTTTGGGGATAGTTTTTGATTATAAATTTTTGTTATTACCAGAGAAGCCCGACGCAAATTTTGGCAGGCACACGTTGAGGGCCTTCTTTCAGTAATTTGGCTTTTCTTATCCATAAACTTCTCATCCTATACAAATTGGTGTATATACTGTTTCTCCTTAACTGTAAGTATTAATCTTCTTGGGGAAACCTGATACTTCTTGCTTTATATACTGCCTGGATAAAACCTCCGAATACATCGTGGCTGAAAGTAAACCCTTGGTTTAGATAGAAACGAAGCGCGGTGTCATTCCCATTGGAAACATAAATAAAAATCAGATATATATCATCAAAGCTTTCAAGCCACTCCATTGCCATGGTGAATAATCTTTTGCCAAGACCAATCCCACGGTACTCTGGCCGAAAAAATAGATTTCTCACACTACCAATCTTTTGAGGCTTGAGCCAGTCAGGATAGAACCCTTGCACTGTTTCTCCTTCCGAAACAGGAGCCCATACGGGAATACTGTTGTTCTTAGCGTTCATTTCATCAACGGTAGAAAAAATATATCCAATAGGAATACTATTGTGTTTTGCTACAATCACCTGTCTTCGAAGAGCTTCATTATAGGATTTTTTCATCCTAGTATCAAAGTTCATATGATTAAATGCTTCAGGAATCAGCTTCGCCTTAGACTTTTGATAGGCCATTAGTTCACCGCACAAATCCCTACATTGCTCAATATCTCCATCATCAAGAATTTCCAAGGTAACATCGCTACCAATATACTGATTGTTCATTTCATGCTCCTTTCCGGTGCAGGGAGCAATGTCTCTGCAAATAATTCACTACAAACAAGTTGCGCCATTTCGCGAATTTTCTCATTTTCATTTTTACAAGCCGCCAAAATATAAGTCTTATAGCGATCATCATAATTGTTGCGCATATAGTTTAATGCATTTACTTTCCATTTCCATAAATCATCAGGCTTCAAATAGAAAAATTTTGGCTGCACGTTCTGCTTGTAAAAGTCCTCATTCATACTCATGATCTTCTCAGGGATAAGATGTGGAGTTATTTCAGATACACCTGGGAAATCCTCAATCCCCTCCAATTTACCTTTATTCATAGGGCATACTTCCTGGCATATGTCACATCCATAAAGGCTATGGCCGAAGGTTTTGCTTAAAGGTTCGTTAGGCAGATCAAGTAACCCAATATTTGTCAGATACGAGACGCATTCAGTCGGTGACATGGCATACGGCGCAGAAAGTGAACCTGACGGGCAGGCTTTAATGCAGCGGTTACAGTTATCCGAACATTTCGGGAGGTCAACTTGCCCTATCAGTTCCAGCCTTTGGTCAATGATCCATCCCTGTAAAGTCACCCATGATCCGGATGATTTCGCATAGAAAAAATTGTTCCTGCGGATCATTCCGAGGCCTGCTTTCATCGCCGCCCATCGCAGGCCAATCAGCCCGAATTTGCGTTCATTGGCAAACCGGAGGCCCAGTGTCTGCATAAAGCTTTCCATTTCAAGGCCGGCCTGAAACTCCCGCGTGCTTTTATCAATACGGGTGTCAAACAAATAGTGTTTTCCGATGTTGCCCTGTATTTCCTCCGGAACAACGTATTTGCCGTACTGCTCGATGACTATGACCACAGATTGTGCCCAAGAGAATGATTCTCGCGGATCAATCAGCCGGTACTGTCTTTGGTAGAATTTTTCGGACTGGGGGACTTTCTGCACGCGCTCGTGCATTCTCAGCCCATATTCGCTCAGCTTTTCGAGTGGGACTATGCCGCAATCCTCGTAACCCAATTCAAACGCTTTCTCTCGGATCATCTGCTCAAGATTTGCCATCACAATGTCACCTACAAATTTTCATAGGCTACGATTTTTTCAAGGGTCTTTCGCCGTTTATCGTGATTTTCCGGAGTGATTGGCTCGTCGGCCGCATATCCAACCGCCAGAATATTGATCGGCTCCAAATTCTCGGGCATCTGAAACTCAGTTCTCAAAACAGCAGCGTCAAAAGCGCATATCCAACAGGTGCCTAATCCTAAGTCGGTCGCCTGCAGCATCATATGATCTGTCACGATGCTCGTGTCGATATCAATCATCGACTTGCCATCCTCCTTCACAGCGGCCTCTTTGTGATCGCCGCACGCGATAACCACAAGTGGCGCGCTGTAGATATTCGCCGCCTTTTTCACTTTTTCGAGCCCGGACGAGCTTTGGACAACGATCAGCTTAATCGGGCGGCTATTGTGTGCCGAAGGTGCCACCCTTCCTGCCTCAAGAATTTTCTGCAGTTTTTCTGCCTCAACCTTTTCGCTTGTATATTTCCTTACGGAACGACGATTTGTCACAAGATTTAAAAAATCCATCTCTCATTTCTCCTTTATTACCTGATAAAATTGGTTTGTATTTTTTCTTCCGCCTGGGGTGCGGGAACGGCCTGTTTGCCTGCATCAATCACTTTCAGTTGCCACGCCATTGCCCTCGCATTTTTCCGAACCGTCTGTATGCCTTCCTTATCCTGCAGTACCTCTCCTTCAGAGAGCCCAAAGACGGTCATCCAATATTGAGACGGCGGCATTATCGTCTCGGAGAGCTCCAGATAATTCTGCAGCTGCCTATAAACATCCACTCCTCCGGCCCGCCTGACCACAGAAACCGCCGTCGCAACCTTGTACCTGAAATAGGCCCTGCTTGAAAAAAATACTCTGTCCAGAAATGCTTTTGTAGTGCCAGCGATGCCGCCAAAATACGTTGGCGACGCGAGAATAATCCCGTCGGCTTCGCGCATTCTCGCCGCAGTTTCGTTGACGGCATCGTCCTTGAAAACACATTGATTGCCCTGAGATTTGTTAAAGTATCCGCAGCCACTGCAGCCGTGAAGCAACTTGTCTCCAACTTGGATGACTTCTGTTTATATTCCTTGTTTATCAAGCTCTTCACTCATTAGGTTTAGGATTATCGCAGTATTCCCTGCGCTATTCGGACTTCCGTTAATTGCAATGACTTTCATTATGTATACCACCTTTACTAATTTTTAACAGCACTTTCGAAAACAAGCAAAAATCCATAGTACTTGATCCCTCCGATCTATAGTGAGAACACTCAATGATAATGTGTATAGCTTGCGTTATAAGGTAGTTGCCATAGCAAATAAGTCTGTTCTCTCAAGTGATTGGCCTGTGGACTTATTTGTCTTATCAATAAAATATCATGCTGAAATAAGTTAACGTCTCGGGCCCATTATTATATTTAATACCGCAAACTTTGGCCGACTCCGTAACCAGAATTCCGTAGCTCTCTGTCGCAGGATGCATACGTTCAGGAAACCTGCAAGGCTTATCCGGATAGGTGCATGTATTGCATACCGTACACCCTTCCGTTGAAAGTACCAAAGCCACAGGATATTTTGATTGGAAGATTTTCGCGACTTTATCGGTAACCCTCTCGTGCATTATTCTGTCGTCCTTCCATTCTTTAACATCAAACATATCTTTCAGATGGTACATTGTTGTGAATATGAACACATTCTCATACTCATTGCATCGCGCTTTACACTGCTCGACAGTTCCGACGGCCGGTGGACAGGCCCATGTGGTGCCATACATTCTGCATGTATTTTTTTCACAGATATTCCTTACTACATTGGAAAAAACGATATTTTCCGGCTTTGCAAATACGTGCTCAGCCAAATTGAGCTTTTCTTTCTGCAATAATATTTCACTTTCTATTATTAAAACGCTCCCTCTCTTGTCCATCTTGTTTTATTACAATTGATATTGTTAAAGGTATGGTATCTCTTGCTATTAAGTAATCTCTATAACCACATTCCGGGGCAGAGCAAGTCCGCAGGCAACTTCAATGGCTTTTATAACTCCACAGGGAACAGGGCAAGCACCATGGGGACAATACTCCCGAAATGAACTATAAACCAGACCTTCGCCGATTTTCCCAAAGCATTCTTTATATGCATCAACTTGTTTAAGTTCACTTTTTAGAGTACTGAAGTTGGGACATTCTGAATCGATCAAAAGTTGAGCATGTCGGCCATCATCAGATAGTGCATCTACTGTTGTGCAAAAGCCACAGATACCAGCATGAATTTTGATTTGTGCCATATGAAATTCATCTCCGTTCTAATTAATGTGTATATACACACTTAATACATAATAAAACGCTGACTTTTATTTATCAGCAACAATAGTTTAGGCTTGTTTGTAAATTCAACGAAACTTGACTAAATCCATGTAGATTTCACGAATCCAAAGATTCCAGCTTTTGAAGAATAGTATCAAACATACGTATTTCCTCATCTGAGAGCAGTTTTTTATCGCCTGCTGCGCCTGTTCCCAGTGAGGGCGGGCCTCGTCCAACGATTTCAAACCTTTTGTTGTCAATGTAATCGTATATGCTTTTGAGTGCTTTCCGCTAATACTTTCAACGAACTCTTTATCTTCAAGCAACTTTATATTTCTAACGAGAGTTGTGTGGTCTAAGCGGCAAGCTTCTGACAAATCTACCATAGTGATTGATCCCACGCTTTTCATTTTTACCAATAGTGCGTATTGAGTTGCTTTAAGCCCACTCGGCTCTAAAATCTTGTCATAGAAGTGGGTTACTGCTCGTGATGCACGTCTCATTTTGTTGCATTGGCATTCGTTAGGTCCAAAATACATATCTACATCTACCATAATTTCACCTACAAAAATATGATCTTATTTTTAGTGTATATACACATATCGTATTATAACAATGCGCTTTAAGTATGTCAAGTGAGAATAGAAAAATAAATAAGCTATCAGAAACCGACTTATTTGACAATGCTTTTGTTTTTTTAGCGCCATATTATATCAGGATCGATGTTATCACAATCAGCAGTACCAGTAACATTCATAATCATCTGAAGTTCCTCGGTTATTCCTTCAATAACCTTCCTTACACCATCGGCACCATCGGAAGCCAGACCGGTCATAACCGCCCTTCCGACTGAAACAGCCTTTGCACCAAGCGCCAAGGCTTTAAATGCATCAGTTCCGGTACTGATGCTGCAATCAACAAAAATAGGTATTCTCCGGTCGATGATCTTTGCAATGCGCGGCAAAATCATAAGGGGAGGCACCGCATAATCCAAAACGGAGCCGCTATGATGGGAAACAACAATCGCTGCCGCACCCACTTCCAATGCTTTTTTAGCGTCTTGCTCACTGAGAACCCCTTTTAATACAAAGGGCAATTTAGTCGCCTTTACATAGCTTTTGATATCATCCTGTGTTTTTGGACTCACAGGATAAGATTGGGCATAACCTCTATTTTTTTTGCTTCCAAACACGAAGTCTATATCCATCCCAACAGCCAAAGCACCGTATTTTTCCGCCTGAAATATTTTTTCAAATATCAAGTCTTTGTCTGAATATGGCTTAATGATTTTGACGGTCTTTGCCCCTGTCTCAATTATTGCCTTTAGTTCCTGTTCATTGCCGATGCCAGACCACATCACTGCGCCAGCCGCCGCTCCTTTTGCAACCTCAACCATCCCGTTTGGACGAATATTATCCAGTCCCGACAAAGCGGCTACCATCACGGGAGTCGCGAAAGATTCTCCAAAAAGCCCCATCTTTGATGAAGATTCTATAGAATCTATTACTCGCATTTCGATCAGCAACGAGTCGATATAGTCACGTGTTATCCTGGAAGAATTACCCGGAGCCGCTGTATATCTACTGCTCATTCCTTTTTCTTGCAGCTTTTTTTCTCCGTCATTCATATAAAGTCCCATTCCTTTCGCTGTGCTCAAGGCACAAAAATTTAATGAAAGTTCCCCCTGTGGTATAATTTAATAGGATAAGCAGATACACTACAGAGCACGGGGAGGTGAGTGGTGTAGG